>NZ_JBQENK010000006.1:245650-334776 GCF_052044735.1 Pseudomonas sp. 22526 | reverse complement strand
GCCCCTTCGGTGGCGATCGCAGCCTGCGGCAGCGGCTACAGCACAGTTGTCCCACGTCAAGCGGAACGATAATTCCTCTTATTCAAACTCCCCTGCCCTGTTAGACTTTGCGCCCTTGTTTTGCTCGTCCTGCAGGATATCCGATGCCCCCGTCGCTGCTTCGCTGGTCTGCGCTGTTCATGGTCTTGAGCCTGAGTGCCTGCGATGACGCCCCGCGCTTTACCCAGGCCGAACCGGGCGAAGCGCGTTCCGGTGGTGAAGCGACCGTGCGCAAGAGCGACCAGAACGCCTTTTCCATGCCGTCGGCCAATCTGTCGCCGACCCGGCGCCTGGACTTCAGCGTCGGCAACAGTTTCTTCCGCAGCCCCTGGGTGATCGCCCCCTCGACCACCACCGCCCGCGACGGCCTGGGCCCGCTGTTCAATACCAACGGTTGCCAGAACTGCCATATCAAGGACGGCCGCGGCCACCCGCCAACGCCCGATTCGGACAACGCGGTGTCGATGCTGGTGCGCCTGTCGATCCCCAATGAGCCGGCCTACGCCAAGGTCATCGAGCAGATGGGCATAGTCCCCGAGCCGGTGTACGGCGGGCAGTTCCAGGACATGGCGGTGCCTGGCGTCGCCCCGGAAGGCAAGGTGCGGGTCGAGTACGAACCGCTGACCCTGCGTTTCAAGGACGGCACTGAAGTCGAACTGCGCAAGCCGAAGCTGCAGATCACCCAGCTCGGTTATGGCCCGATGCATCCCGACACCCGTTTCTCGGCCCGCGTGGCGCCGCCGATGATCGGCCTGGGCCTGCTCGAAGCCATCCCCGAGGCAGCGATCCTGGCCAATGCCCAAGCGCAGGCCAAGGCCAACAACGGCATCGCTGGACGGCCAAACCGGGTCTGGGACGACGCCCAGCAGAAGACCGTACTCGGGCGTTTTGGCTGGAAAGCCGGACAACCCAACCTCAATCAACAAAATGTTCACGCGTTCTCTGGTGATATGGGCCTGACCACCAGCCTGAGACCCTTCGATGACTGCACCGACGCCCAGACCGCCTGCAAGCAAGCCCCCAACGGCAATGGGCCGGATGGCGAACCGGAAGTCAGCGACAACATCCTGCGCCTGGTGCTGTTCTACAGCCGCAACCTCGGGGTGCCGGCGCGTCGCGATGTTGGTTCGCCACAAGTCCTGGCTGGCAAGAACCTGTTCTACCAGGCCGGCTGCCAGTCCTGTCATACCCCCCAGTTCACCACCGCCGCCGATGCCGCGGAACCCGAGCTGGCCAATCAAGTGATCCGCCCTTACAGCGACCTGCTGCTGCACGACATGGGCGAAGGCCTGGCCGACCACCGCAGCGAATTCCAGGCCGGCGGCCGCGACTGGCGCACGCCGCCGTTGTGGGGGATCGGCCTGACGCAAACGGTCAGCGGCCACACCCAATTCCTGCATGACGGTCGCGCCCGCAACCTGCTCGAAGCCGTGCTCTGGCACGGCGGCGAAGCCCAGGCGGCGCAGCAACAGGTTTTATCTTTCAATGCCGAACAGCGCGCTGCGTTGCTGGCATTCCTGAACTCTCTTTAACGCCTTCCTACAAGAACCGGGAGCCCGAACATGTTCCGTCCCAAGCTGTTGTTCACCAGCCTTGCCGCGCTCGCCCTGGGCGCCTGCTCGCCGCAGGACCCACAAGCCGTGACCTCGGCGGCCATCGCCAAGCAGGTGATCCTGCCGACCTACAGCCGTTGGGTCGAAGCCGACCGCCAGCTGGCGATCAGCGCCCTGGCGTTCTGCGAAGGCAAGTCCAGCCTGGACACCGCCCGCGCCGACTTCCTGCACGCGCAGAAAGCCTGGGCCGAACTGCAGCCGCTGCTGATCGGCCCGCTGGCCGAGGGCAACCGTTCCTGGCAGGTGCAGTTCTGGCCGGACAAGAAGAATCTGGTCGGCCGTCAGGTCGAACAGCTGGTCAGCGCCACGCCGCAGATCGACGCCGCCGCCCTGGCCAAGTCCAGCGTCGTGGTGCAGGGCCTCTCGGCCTACGAGTACATCCTGTTCGACGCCAAGATCGACATGGCCGACAGCGCGCAGAAAGCTCGCTACTGCCCGCTGCTGAGCGCCATTGGCGAACGCCAGAAGCAACTCGCCGAAGAGATCCTGTCGCGCTGGAACACCAGCGACGGCATGCTCGCGCAGCTGAGCAAGTTCCCCAACCAGCGCTACGCCGATTCCCATGAGGCCATCGCCGATCTGCTGCGGGTCCAGGTCACCGCGCTGGACACCCTGAAGAAGAAACTCGGTACGCCGATGGGCCGTCAGAGCAAGGGCATTCCACAGCCGTTCCAGGCCGACGCCTGGCGCAGCCAGTCGTCCATGCAGAGCCTGGAAGCCAGCCTTGCCGCAGCCCAGACCGTCTGGGCCGGGGTCGACAACAAGGGTCTGCGCGGCCTGTTGCCGGCCGAGCAGAAGCCGCTGGCCGACAAGATCGACGCCGCCTACACCGCCTCGCTGAAGCTGTTCGCCAGCACTCAGCGCTCGCTGACCGAGCTGCTGGCCGACGACGCCGGCCGCCAGCAACTGAACGATATCTACGACAGCCTCAACGTCGTCCACCGCCTGCACGAAGGCGAGCTGGCCAAGGCGCTGGGCATCCAATTGGGCTTCAACGCCAACGACGGTGACTGATCATGCTGCGACGTCAGGCTCTGGCACTCGGCAGCCTGCTGCTGAGCGCCGTCACGCTGGGTGGCTGGACGCTGTTCAAGCACAAGGACCAAGGCCCGCTACTGCTCTCGGCGCGGGATGACGGCGACGGCAAGCACTACGCCGTCGGCTATCGCCTGGATGGCACGCAAGTGTTCGCCACCCAGGTCGGTCAACGCTGCCATGACATCGTCAACCACCCGACGCTGCCGATCGCCCTGTTCGTCGCCCGCCGCCCGGGCACCGAAAGCTACCTGATCGACCTGCGCAACGGCGCGTTGCTGCAAACCCTGGCCTCGCAGCCCAGCCGGCATTTCTATGGCCACGCGGTGATCCACAAGAGCGGCGACTGGCTGTACGCCACCGAGAACGACACAAGCGATCCGGGTCGCGGCCTGCTCGGGGTGTACCGGTTCGAGGGCGAACGCCTGGTGCACAGCGGCGAGATCCCGACCCACGGTATCGGCCCGCACCAGGTGTCGTGGATGCCGGACGGCGAAACCCTAGTGGTGGCCAACGGTGGGATTCGCACCGAGGCGGAAAGCCGCGTCGAAATGAACCTCAACGCCATGGAACCGAGCCTGGTGCTGATGCAGCGCGACGGCAGCCTGCTGAGCAAGGAAACCCTGGCCCAGCAGATGAACAGCGTGCGCCACATGGGCATCGCCGGCGACGGCACCATAGTCACCGGCCAGCAGTTCATGGGCGACGCCCACGAGTCGTCGCAGCTGCTGGCGATCAAGCGCCCGGGGCAGCCGTTCCAGGCCTTCCCGGTGGCCGAACACCAGTTGCAGGCGATGGGGCATTACACCGCCAGCGTCGCGGTGCACAGCGAACTGCGCCTGGTGGCCCTCACCGCCCCGCGCGGCAATCGCTTTTTCATCTGGGACCTGGACAGCGCCGAAGTGCGCCTGGACGCGCCCTTGCCCGACTGTGCCGGGGTCGGTGCGGTGGCGGACGGTTTTGTCGTGACCTCGGGCCAGGGGCGTTGCCGCTTCTACGACTGTCGCCAGAAACAACTGGTGGCAAAGCCCCTGGATTTGCCGGCAGGGCTCTGGGACAACCATTTGCACCTGGTCTAGTTTCTCGCCCCCGCGCAGGATCGGAAAGCAGGGCCGCAGATGACCGGATTGTCATCTGGAAGCCCCCGGAAAGTCGGAGTAATGTCTTCGGCAATCAGCTTGGTTTTCCCTGCTTGGTTTTCCCTGCTTGGTTTTCCCTGCTTGGTTTTCCCTGCTTGGTTTTCCAAGGGACCGGAATATGCTGCGTCGCCGCATGCTTATCATGTTGGGTGTCGTCCTGCTGATCCTGCTGTCGCTGGCGGGCTACAAGGCCTTCTCCATCTATCAGCAGGTCAAGCTCTTCGCGGTGCCCAAGCCACCGATCAGCGTGGCCGTGGCCACGGCTCGCGAACAACCCTGGCAAACCCGCCTGCCCACGGTCGGCACCCTCAAGGCCCTGCAGGGGGTCAACCTCAGCCTGGAAGTGGCCGGCACCGTCAAGGAACTGCAATTCGAATCCGGGCAGAAGGTCACGGCCGGCCAGCCCTTGCTGCAACTCGACAGTGCCGTGGAAAGCGCCCTGCTGGAAACCGCCCAGGCCGACCTGGGCCTGTCCCAGCTGGATTTCGGCCGCGGCAGCCAACTGGTAGGCAGCCAGGCGATTTCCCGCGGCGAATTCGATCGATTGTCGGCGGTGCTGCAAAAGAACAGGGCCACGGTCAATCAGCTCAAGGCGGCGCTGGCGAAAAAACGCATGCTCGCGCCCTTCAGCGGCACCATCGGCATCCGCCATGTGGATGTCGGCGACTACCTGGCCAGCGGCACGGTGATCGCCACCCTGCAGGACCTCAGCAGCCTGTACGTGGACTTCTTCGTCCCGGAACAGGCGGTGCCGAAAATCGCCCTGGGGCAATCGGTCAGCGTGATGGTCTCCGCCTATCCGGCGGACCAGTTCACCGCCACCATCAGTGCCATCAACCCCAAGGTCGAAGACACCACGCGTAACGTGCAGGTGCGCGCCACCCTGGCCAACCCCGACGGCAAGCTGCTGCCCGGCATGTTCACCAACCTGCAGGTGCTGCTGCCCGATCCGCAGCCCCGGGTGGTGGTCCCGGAAAGCGCCATCACCTACTCCCTGTATGGCAATTCGCTGTACGTGGTCAGTGAGAAAAAGGCCGACGACGGCAGCCCGGAAAAAGACGACAAGGGCCAGCCCGTGCTGATCGCCGAACGGCGCTTCGTTGAAACTGGCGAGCGGCGCAATGGGCTGGTGCTGATCAACAAGGGCGTGAGCAACGGCGAACAGGTGGTGAGCGGCGGGCAGATCAAGCTCGACCATGGCGCCCACATCACCACCACGCCGGACAAGACGCTGCCCGCCGAACAGAACGGCCAGCCACGCACGAACTGATCAAGGAGTCCCCATGGCTTTTACCGATCCGTTCATCCGTCGTCCGGTCCTGGCCACCGTGGTCAGCCTGTTGATCGTGCTGCTGGGCTTCCAGGCCTGGAGCAAACTGCCGCTGCGCCAGTATCCGCAGATGGAAAACGCCCTGATCACGGTGACCACCGCCTACCCCGGGGCCAACGCCGAGACCATCCAGGGCTATATCACCCAGCCGATGCAGCAGAGCCTGGCCAGTGCCGAAGGCATCGACTACATGACCTCGGTCAGCCGCCAGAACTTCTCGGTGATCTCGGTCTACGCCCGTATCGGCGCCAACAGCGACCGCCTGTTCACCGAGCTGCTGGCCAAGGCCAACGAGGTGAAGAACAAGCTGCCCCAGGACGCCGAGGACCCGGTGCTGAGCAAGGAAGCCGCCGACGCCTCGGCGCTGATGTACATCAGCTTCTTCAGCCAGGATCTGAGCAACCCGCAGATCACCGACTACCTGTCGCGGGTGATCCAGCCGAAGCTGGCGACCCTGCCGGGCATGGCCGAGGCCGAGATCCTCGGCAACCAGGTGTTCGCCATGCGCCTGTGGCTGGACCCGGTCAAGCTCGCCGGCTATGGCCTGAGCGCCAGCGACGTGACCAGCGCGGTGCGCCGCTACAACTTCCTGTCCGCGGCCGGCGAGGTCAAGGGCGAGTACGTGGTCACCAGCATCAACGCCAGCACCGAGCTGAAATCCGCCGAGGCCTTCGCCGCCATTCCCCTGCGGACCGAGGGCGACAGCCGGGTGCTGCTCAGCGACGTGGCACGGGTGGAAATGGGTGCGGAGAACTACAACGCCATCAGCTCCTTTGGCGGCATTCCTTCGGTCTATATCGGCATCAAGGCGACCCCCAACGCCAACCCGCTGGACGTGATCAAGGAAGTGCGCAAGATCATGCCGGAGCTGGAAGCCCAGCTGCCGCCCAACCTCAAGTCCGAGATCGCCTACGACGCCACGCTGTTCATCCAGGCCTCGATCAACGAGGTGGTGAAGACCCTGTTCGAAGCCGTGCTGATCGTGATCGTGGTGGTGTTCCTGTTCCTCGGCGCGCTGCGCTCGGTGGTGATCCCGGTGGTGACCATCCCGCTGTCGATGATCGGCGTGATGTTCTTCATGCAGTTGATGGGCTACTCGATCAACCTGCTGACCCTGCTGGCCATGGTGCTGGCCATCGGCCTGGTGGTGGACGACGCCATCGTGGTGGTGGAAAACATCCACCGCCATATCGAGGAAGGCAAGACGCCGCTGGACGCGGCCCTCGAAGGCGCCCGGGAAATCGCCATGCCGGTGGTGTCGATGACCATCACCCTGGCGGCGGTCTACGCCCCCATAGGCTTCCTGCAGGGGCTTACCGGGGCGCTGTTCAAGGAGTTCGCCCTGACCCTGGCCGGCGCGGTGGTGATTTCCGGCATCGTCGCCCTGACCCTGTCGCCGATGATGTGCGCCCTGCTGCTGCGCCACGACGAAAACCCCAGCGGCCTGGCCCACCGCCTCGACCTGATCTTCGAGGGCCTCAAGCGGCGCTACCAGAGCCTGCTGCATGGCACCCTCAACACCCGGCCGGTGGTGCTGGTGTTCGCCCTGATCGTGCTGTGCCTGATCCCGGCCCTGCTCATGTTCACCAAATCGGAACTGGCCCCGGACGAGGACCAGGGCATCATTTTCATGATGGCCACCGCACCCCAGCCGGCCAACCTGGATTACCTCAACGCCTATACCGACGAGTTCCTGGAGATCTTCAAGACGTTCCCCGAGTACTACTCCTCGTTCCAGATCAACGGCTTCAGCGGCGTGCAATCGGGGATCGGCGGCTTCCTGCTCAAGCCCTGGAACGAGCGCAAGCGCACGCAGATGCAGATCCTGCCCGAAGTCCAGGCCCGGCTCGCGGGCATCGCCGGGCTACAGGTGTTCGGTTTCAACCTGCCGTCCCTGCCGGGCACCGGCGAAGGGCTGCCGTTCGCCTTCATCATCAACAGCCCCAACGATTACGAGTCGTTGCTGGAACTCTCCGACCGGGTGAAGAAGCGCGCCATGGAGTCGGGCAAGTTCGCCTTCGTCGACATCGACCTGGCCTTCGACAAACCGGAAGTGGTGGTCGACATCGACCGCGCCAAGGCGGCGCAGATGGGCGTGTCGATGCTGGACCTGGGCGGGACCCTGGCCACCCTGCTCGGCGAGGCGGAAATCAACCGCTTCACCATCGAGGGACGCAGCTACAAGGTCATCGCCCAAGTCGAACGGCCTTATCGCGACAACCCCGAATGGCTGAACAACTACTACGTGAAAAACGCCAAGGGCGAGGCGCTGCCGCTGTCGACCCTGATCAGCGTCCACGATCGGGCCCGCCCGCGACAGCTCAATCAGTTCCAGCAACTCAACGCCGCCACCATTTCCGGGTTCCCGGTGGTCAGCATGGGTGAAGCCATCGATACCGTGCGCCAGATCGCCGAGGAAGAAGCCCCGCCGGGCTACGCCTTCGACTATGCCGGGACCTCACGACAGTTCATCCAGGAAGGCAGTGCGCTGTGGGTGACCTTTGGCCTGGCGCTGGCGATCATTTTCCTGGTGCTGGCGGCGCAGTTCGAGAGTTTCCGCGATCCGCTGGTGATCCTGGTGACGGTGCCGCTGTCGATCTGCGGGGCCTTGATCCCACTGTTTCTCGGCTGGTCGAGCATGAACATCTACACCCAGGTCGGGCTGGTGACCCTGATCGGCCTGATCAGCAAGCACGGAATCCTGATCGTCGAGTTCGCCAACCAGCTGCGCAAGGACCAGGGACTGACGCCGCGCGAGGCCGTGGAAGCCGCCGCGGCCATTCGCCTGCGGCCGGTCTTGATGACCACCGCGGCGATGGTCTTCGGCATGGTGCCGCTGATCCTGGCCACGGGTGCCGGCGCGGTCAGCCGGTTCGACATCGGCACGGTGATCGCCACGGGGATGTCGATCGGCACCCTGTTCACCCTGTTCGTGCTGCCCTGCATCTACACCTTGCTGGCCAAGGCGGAGCAATGATCGACGCCAACAAAAAAGCCTCGCGATGCGAGGCTTTTTATCTGGGGTCGATGCTATTCAACTCTGTGGCTTCATTGCCTGAGTCAGGCCGAACATGAACAACAAAAGATCCTGGTCGGGTCTGACTGCCGCGGTTGTCTTGGGCACTTTGGCGACCCGTGGCAAAGGACAGTGCGCCCCCGCCTGTGTACTACTAAGGACTTCCATGCGTGGCTGCTCCCATGCAGCCACCGCCAAGGATGCAACTGCCAAGGCTCCTATTAAAAACAAACCTCGTGCAATTTCGAGCTTCATTACTATAAGCCTTTGATAGCGCTGCCAAACGCCGTTCTATAAAAATAGTAGAGTTTGTCCCAGTCCGTGGCACTCCACGACGAGTGGCGACGTAATTGTTTCATGTCATGGGCGGCAGCCCGTTTAGCGGTCAGGCGCTGGCGGCATTTCTCGAAATCCAGCAGCGCGATCTCCACCTTCGCCGCTTCGCCTTCACCCATGACCCGTACGAACACATGCTTGCTATACAGGCAGCCATGCTGCCAGCGGCCCCGGTGCATGCGTGCCAGCGTGGCCGCCAACTCCTTGAGTACAGACTCGTGCAAGGCCTCGCCGTGGCGCTCGCGCTCGCCAGCGGCGTACCAGTGGTCGATCTCCACGAAGCCGTCCAGCGCCTCGGTCACCAGCAAGGCACGCCACTGGCCCTGGGCGTCACGCTGCGCACCGCAGAACACCAGGTGCGGCACCTCCACGTTGAGCTGGCTCAGGCCCTTGAGCGCATCCTGCTCGCGCAGCACAGTGGGGCGGCCGAAGGGGTGCAACCAGCTGCGATAGATATGGCCGACCTGGCGCTTGGCATACAGCACACGCCCGTCAGTGCCCGGAAGACGTTGGACGCCGCTTTCCCCGCCTCGACGTTGATTGGGCTCTTCGACCCACTCCCCCTGCTGATTCCAGAAGTAGTCGAAACGATCCGCAGCAGCGACTTCCATTCCCGGTGCACGTTCAACCGCCATCCTGTTACCTCTTGCGTAATACGTAGACTCGCCACATGGCGTAGAGCGGAAAAAAGTCCAGATGATCCTGAACGCGAAACCCGGCCTGCTTGAATTCTTCTTCAACCGTGGCAGCCGGTAACACAAAACGGTTCTGGTAACCTTCCTGCCCGGATTCCTCCTTGCGCCGAACTTCCATGCGCTTGCGTTTCCAGGCCTTGAAGTTGCCATCGACCCACAGTGAAACGATCACGCTGTCCCGGGTAACCCGCTGGAACTCCCGGAGCAGAGCCAGGCGATGGGACGACTCGCCAATGTGATGCAGCAGCCGCATGCAGAAAATGCTGTCGACGGCGTTGTCCGGCAAGTCGATGTCGAAGGCAGACGTCTGCAAGGGTTGTACCCGTTTCACCACCTCGGCCGGTTGCGCCACCGTGGCGATCTTCAACATCGCCTCGGAGTTGTCCGCACCGATGATCACCCGGTTGGGCTTCTCCGCCAGCAACGGCCAGAAACGCCCGGCACCGCACGGCAGGTCAAGCACCAGCCCCGGCTCTCCGGCCATGGCCAGGGCAGCGCGCGCCAACTGCTCGTCACGCTTGTGGGACATCCGGCGAGCTACGCCATCCTGATGCTTGAGCAGATACTCCTGAGCATGTTGTTCGTCGTACTTCTCGGAAAATTCCAACTTGATCGGGGTTGCCATCACACAGTCTCCTGAATCTGATGGCCCCACCTTAGGCAGCGGCTTGTCAGCGTCAGGTCATGCCTTTGTGAAAACTTCGTCCGGTCCAGAGTGGAAATATTTCAGGGTTTTACAGGCTCTGACAGATGGCCTGGGGCCATCAACCCGGGAAATTCCCGACCTGACGACCCACGCAGAAGTCATAGAGACCCGTCATGCCGTGCGACGGTTCAACTCGACATGAAACCGGCAGCCGTTGGGCTCCATGGTGCTGAGGCTGACGCTCCAGCCCTGGTCCTCGCAGATCCGCTGCACCAGCGACAAGCCCAGGCCCAAGCCCTCGCCGCGCTTCTCGTTGCCGCGCACGAAGGGCTCGAACATCGCCTCGCGTTTCTCCTCGGGGATGCCGACACCGCTGTCCTCGACCACAAAGCCGCGGGGCTCCAGGCTCAGGCGAATGAAGCCCTGCTCGGTGTAGTGCAGGGCATTACGCAGCAGGTTGCCCATCACCGCGTGCAGGAAGGTGGCGTTATAGCGGGTGTCCAGCGGTTGGCCGGCATCGAAGATCAGCTCCAGGCCCTTTTGCCGGATCGGTCCGCCCCACAGCCCCATCAGGTCCTCAGCCACCTGGCTCAAGCTCGCCTGGGGCGACATGCCGCCGTCTTCGCGCTGGGCGCGGGCCAGCATCAGGAAGGTCTGCACCAGCTCGCGCATCTCGCCACAGGCCCGGGCGATACGCTCGACCTGGGCCCGACCGCGCTGATCGATCGCCGGGTTTTCCAGCAACAGCTCGCAGGAGCTCGCCAGCACCATCAGCGGCGTACGCAGTTCGTGGCTGACATCGCTGGTGAACAGGCGCTCGCGGTTCAGGGCCTGGCGCAAGCGTCCCAGGGTGGCGTCGAAGGCCACCGCCAGCTCCCCTACTTCGTCGGCCGCGTAGTCCGGCGCCAACGGCGGCGCCAGCCCCAGCAGCTGGTCGCGATGCCGCACCTGGCGCGCCAGCCTCACCACCGGCGCCATGACCCGGCGCGCCAGTACCCAGCCGAGGAACACCGCCAAGGCCAGGCTCAGCACGAAGCCCACCAGCACCACCGCGAAGAGCACCCGTTCGCGCTCTTCGAAATCGCTCTGATCCTGCAGCAACACGTAGCGCCGACCGTCGACCACCTCGACCATGGCGTGGTACGACAGCTGTTCGCGGAATACCTCATGAAAGCCCGGATCCAGGTGCCGCAGATCCTTGGGCAACTCGAAGTCGCCGCGCCCGCCGCTGAAGTAAAACAGCTGGTCCGGCTCGGGACGGTGGCTCCAGTCGGAAACGTTGTCCATCAACAGCAGACGCTGAAGGTCGCCCCCCAGGCCCGCGGAAATCAGCTTCTCTTCCACCAGGTGCACCGTCGCCACGATACCCAGGGCGAAGGCTCCAGCGACCAGCGCACTCATCAGCGCAAAGGCGATGATGATCCGCTGGGAAAGGCTTTGCTTAAACTCCATCACGACCCTCGGCCAGGCGGTAACCGACACCGTGCACGGTATGCAGCAACGGTTTGCCGAACGGCTTGTCGATCACCTGGCGCAATTGGTGGACGTGGCTGCGCAGGCTGTCGCTGTCCGGGCAGTCGTCGCCCCACAGCGCTTCTTCGAGGATTTCACGGCGCAGCACGTGCGGGCTCTTCTGCATCAGTACCGCCAGCAACTTGAGCCCGACCGGGTTGAGCTTGAGCAGGCGCCCTTCGCGGGTGACCTCCAGGGTATCGAGGTCATAACTCAGGTCGCCGACCTGCAGGGCCCGGCGCCCGCCGCCCTGGGTGCGACGCATGACGGCCTCGACCCGCGCGGCCAGCTCGGACAAGGCGAAAGGCTTGACCAAATAATCGTCGGCCCCGGACTTGAAGCCTTGCAGGCGATCGTCCAGTTGATCGCGGGCAGTGAGCATGATCACCGGCGTATCGCGGCGGGCATCTTCGCGCAGGCGCTTGCACAGGGTGTAGCCATCAATGCCCGGCAGCATGATGTCGAGCACTATCAGGTCGTAATGTTCGGTGGCGGCCAGGTGCAGGCCCGACAGACCGTCCTGGGCACAGTCCACGGTGTAGCCTTTAAGCCCCAGGTAGTCGGCCAGGTTGGCCAGAATATCGCGGTTGTCTTCAACCAGTAGAATTCGCATGGGCACTCTCTCCGCACACAGTTACGGCCGTCTTGGCTCGCGCAGCTTAAGGCCAAGTGTGGCTGACGGCTAGGGTTGTTCAATCCCCCGTGGCGAATGCCGCCGCAGGGTTTCTGGGCCTTGACGAGTTTTTCACCCAGGGTTCACAAACTCACGACAAGGGCCGCTCCAGACTCCGCGGGAACCCGCGACCGCAACGCTTCCCTCGAAGGACTTTCCATGGCTCCGACCCTTGCCCGCCCCGCCTCCAGAGCGCTGAACTGGTGGATCTGCCTGGGCGTTCCCGCCCTGGCTGCCGTCAGCTTGCTGCTGCTTGAACTGACCTCCCTGGACATGGACCTGGCCCAGTACTTTTATGACCCCGCCGCTGGCGGTTTCATCGGCGGCCACAGTTATTTCCTGGAAAATATCCTGCATGACCGGGCCAAGCAGGTGGTTATCGTCTTTTCGGTGCTGGCCATTGCCGGCTTCATCGGCGCCTTCTTCGTCCAGCGCCTCAAACCGTTCAAGCGCGAACTGGGCTGCCTGGTGCTGTCCCTGGGCCTGGCCACTGCGTTCGTCACCCCGGTCAAGGCGGTCACCGCTGTGCAGTGTCCGTGGAGCCTGAAGGAGTTCGGCGGCAAGGAAACCTACAGCGAACTGCTCAGCCCCCGGCCTGCGACCGACAAGCCCGGTCGCTGCTGGCCAGGCGGCCATGCCGCCACCGGCTTCACTTTGTTCGCGCTGTTTTTTGTCCTGCGTGATCGCCGCCCGCTCCTGGCGCGCAAGGCGCTAGTGTTCGCCTTTGCCCTCGGCACGCTGTTCTCGGTCGGCCGCATGCTGCAGGGCGCGCACTTCTTCTCCCACAACGTCTGGACCGCGATCTTCTGCTGGCTGATCTGCCTGGGAGCCTACTACTTCATTCTCTATCGGCCGGCGGGCAAGGCTGAGCCTACGCTGGAGACGGAAGCGGTCAAGGTTTGAGATCTTTTCGCGAGCAAGCTCGCTCCTACAAGGAATGCGTGGTTCTGTGTAGGANCGATAGCGACCGCCCAGGCAGTCAAAGATCCCGCCCATAAAAAAGCCCCGCCGGCTTTCGCCGGCGGGGCTTTTTCGTACAGGGGTAAGGCTGGCTTACATCATGCCGCCCATGCCACCCATGCCGCCCATGTCTGGCATGCCGCCAGCTGCAGGCTTGTCTTCAGCGATTTCAGCAACAGCCGCTTCGGTGGTCAGGATCAGACCGCCGATGGAGGATGCCGCTTGCAGCGCCGAACGGGTCACCTTGGTTGGGTCCAAGATGCCCATTTCGATCATGTCGCCGTATTCGCCGGAAGCAGCGTTGTAACCGAAGTTACCTGCGCCCTGCTTGACCTTGTCGACCACTACGCTTGGTTCGTCGCCGGAGTTGGCAACGATCTGGCGCAGAGGAGCTTCGACAGCGCGACGCAGAACAGCGATACCCACGTCCTGATCGGCGTTGTCGCCTTTCAGGCCGCTGATCGATTGCAGAGCACGGATCAGGGCTACGCCACCGCCAGGTACCACGCCTTCTTCAACGGCCGCACGAGTAGCGTGCAGGGCGTCTTCAACGCGGGCTTTCTTCTCTTTCATTTCAACTTCGGAACCGGCGCCAACCTTGATCACCGCAACGCCGCCGGACAGCTTGGCCAGACGCTCTTGCAGTTTTTCACGGTCGTAGTCGGACGAAGTGTCGGCCACTTGTTGACGGATCTGGGTCACACGAGCCTGGATGTCCGCTTCAACGCCAGCACCGTCGATGATGGTGGTGTTTTCTTTGGACAGGATCACGCGCTTGGCGTTACCCAGGTGCTCCAGGGTGGTGCTTTCCAGGCTCAGGCCGATCTCTTCGGAGATAACGGTACCGCCGGTCAGGACGGCGATGTCCTGCAGCATGGCCTTGCGACGGTCGCCGAAGCCCGGTGCCTTGACGGCAGCGACTTTGACGATGCCACGCATGTTGTTCACAACCAGAGTCGCCAGGGCTTCGCCTTCAACGTCTTCAGCCACGATCAGCAGTGGGCGGCCGGCTTTGGCAACGGCTTCCAGCACTGGCAGCATTTCGCGGATGTTGGAGATCTTCTTGTCCACCAGCAGGATCAGCGGGCCGTCCAGCTCGGCGACCATGGTGTCCGGCTTGTTGATGAAGTAAGGGGACAGGTAGCCACGGTCGAACTGCATGCCTTCAACGACAGACAGTTCGTTTTCCAGGCCCGAGCCTTCTTCAACGGTGATCACGCCTTCTTTACCGACTTTTTCCATGGCTTCGGCAATGATGTCGCCGATGGAGTTGTCAGAGTTGGCGGAGATGGTGCCGACCTGAGCGATGGCCTTGGAATCGGCGCATGGCTTGGACAGACCTTTGAGCTCTTTGACGATGGCGATGGTCGCCTTGTCGATGCCGCGTTTCAGGTCCATCGGGTTCATGCCGGCAGCGACGGCTTTCAGGCCTTCGTTGACGATCGACTGAGCCAGTACGGTAGCGGTGGTGGTACCGTCGCCGGCGTCATCGTTGGCACGGGAGGCAACGTCTTTTACCAGCTGCGCACCCATGTTTTCGAAGCGATCTTTCAGCTCGATTTCTTTGGCGACGGAAACGCCGTCCTTGGTGATGGTCGGAGCGCCGAAGCTCTTCTCGATGATCACGTTACGGCCTTTCGGGCCCAGGGTCGCTTTTACCGCGTCAGCCAGGACGTTAACGCCGGTGAGCATTTTCTTGCGGGCGGAGTCGCCGAATTTAACTTCTTTAGCAGCCATGATCGATATTCCTTAAATACTTTGTAGTAACGGGAAAATGAGCGGGTAATCAGCCTTCGATAACGGCGAGAATTTCGTTCTCAGCCATTACCAGCAGGTCTTCGCCGTCTACTTTCACAGTGTTGCTGCCGGAGTAAGGGCCGAACACAACCTTGTCACCCACTTTCACGGCCAGCGCACGTACTTCACCGTTGTCGAGGATACGACCGGTACCTACAGCGACGATTTCGCCACGGTTAGGTTTTTCAGCGGCCGAACCTGGCAGAACGATACCGCCAGCGGTTTTCGATTCTTCTTCGCTGCGACGGATGACGACGCGGTCATGCAGAGGACGAAGCTTCATTGTCGATCTCTCCTAATTATGGTTTTCAGCGGCCGGTGTCGTTACCGGCGGGTTAACAAATCCGGCGTGGCCGGTTGCGGCTCGACGAGCGAGACGCGGAAGTCTGTCTGGTGTCGCCACCAGAAACCTTGCGGTGACCGATACATGTGGGCGCATATGCTTATTACAAGGGCTGCCCAGTGAAATTTTTTAGATTTTCAGCCGGGCAAAACGAACACGGCACCCGAAGGTGCCGTGTCGATCATTGAGAGACTCAGGAATCGCGGTGTTCGAACTCGCCTTCGATCACATTCGGCTCGCGCCCCAGGGGGCGCTGCGGCGCGGGTCCGCCACGGGCGGCCTGCATGTCGTCGGCAAAGGCGCGCTGACGAATGGCCTGTTCTTCGGCACGCTGGCGCATCTTGTTGGCCAGCAGGCGACGGGTGATCGGCAACAGCATGAACAGGCCGAATACGTCGCTGATGAAGCCAGGCAGGATCAACAGGCCACCTGCAAGGGCCAGCATCAGACCTTCGAGCATGGTCTGGGCCGGCAGCTCGCCGCGGTTCAGGCTTTCACGGGCACGCAATGCCGTGGCCAGCCCCGCGACGCGCAGGACCAGCACACCCAGCATCGAGCCCAGGATGATCAGCAGCAACGCCGGGAAAAACCCGATCGCACCGCTGACTTTGACGAATACGAACAGCTCTAGCACCGGGAACAGCAGAAAGAGCAACAGAAAAGGGCGCATCAAATGGTTTCCTCTACGGAAGAATGCCTTCCAGTAGACCCTAGATGACGTCGGCAATTCGTGAATTCAAGCCTCGGCCCCGGCATTTTTCGGCCATTGCTCGGCGTGAGCCAGAAAAACCAAGGCCTCGCGCACTTGTGTCGGCGTATTACAAGGGCTTGGGAACGGCAGCCAGTACAACCCCTGGCCGATCCGCAGGTGCATGCCTTCGGTATCGATGCCGGCCAGCTGCGCCGCGGCAGTTTTCGGCAACCCGGCCAGGTCCACGTAATGGGCGATCGCCTTGGCGTGATCGCTGTTCATGTGTTCGACCATGCTCAATTCGGCCTTGCCGGCGAACGGATTGGCCAGGGTCACCTGGTCGATCCAGTGGATAGCGCCAAAGCCGCCGATGTAGCGATGACGTACCGGCTTGAGCAGCCAGAAATCGAAATCGTGGGCCTTGTGGTAGTTCTGCGACTCCGGGAAATACCGGTAGTAGCGCTCGGCGGCCGCCTCGATCGCCGCGGCGTCCTCAAGCTTTTCGGCTTCGGCCAGATAGGTCAGGCGTCCCACCGCCTGGACGTCCTCGGCTTCGCGCTCGCCCACCAGCAGCGAACACTTGGGATCCTTCTGCAGGTTATGGGTGTGCTGGGCAATGCGGCTGATCAGGATCAGTGGCCGCCCCTGCTCGTCCAGACAATAAGGAACCACCGAGCCGAAGGGAAAACCCGGCATGGCCTTGGAGTGCGTCGACAGCACGCCACGGTATTCCTTGAGCAGTAATTCTCGTGCATGCTTCGCAGCTTCAACGCTCAATTTATGACTCCTTATATAGAATCCGTCGAAAACGGACGGGCGTCTGGAGCAAAGTTCCAGCGACGCCATCGGGGCAATTCTCAATCTGCAGCCAGGCCATGCCCGACGCACAAGAGAGGCGCCTTAACGGACACCACTCCAGTTCTGCTATCGGAGCATGCGAATGCAACTCAATGACAAAGTAATCATTATCACCGGCGGTTGCCAGGGTCTGGGCCGCTCCATGGCGGAGTATTTCGCCAGTAAAGGCGCCAGGCTGGCACTGGTCGACCTGAACCAGGAAAAACTCGACCAGGCCGTTGCCGCCTGCCAGGCCGCGGGGGTCGAGGCCCGCGCCTACCTGTGCAACGTCGCCAACGAAGAACAGGTGGAACACATGGTCGCCCAGGTTGCCGAGGACTTCGGCGCCATTCACGGCCTGATCAACAACGCCGGCATCCTGCGCGACGGCCTGCTGCTCAAGGTCAAGGACGGCGAGATGACCAAGATAAGCCTGGCCCAATGGCAGTCGGTGATCGACGTCAACCTGACCGGCGTGTTCCTCTGCACTCGCGAAGTCGCGGCGAAGATGATCGAGCTGAAAACCAGCGGCGCGATCATCAACATCTCGTCGATCTCCCGTGCCGGCAATATCGGCCAGACCAACTACTCCGCCGCCAAGGCCGGGGTCGCCGCGGCGACCGTGACCTGGGCCAAGGAACTGGCGCGCTACAACATCCGCGTGGCCGGCATCGCCCCGGGTTTCATCGAAACCGAAATGACCCTGGGCATGAAACCCGAGGCCCTGGAGAAAATGACCTCCGGCATCCCGCTCAAGCGCATGGGCAAGCCGGAAGAAATCGCTCACTCGGCGGCCTATATCTTCGAGAACGACTACTACACCGGCCGGATCCTCGAACTGGACGGCGGCCTGCGGGTCTGAACCCGGCTCCTAAAGAGGCGCCCATAAAAAAGCCCGGTGCAGTGCACCGGGCTTTTTTGTTTGCCCAACCGACTCAGTCGTCGCTGACGGTAATGTTCGGCATCGCCGGTGCCGCGGCTTCCTGCAACACGATGCGCGCGCCGACATGGCGGGCCAGTTCCTGATAGACCATGGCGATCTGGCTTTCCGGCTCGGCGATCACGGTCGGCTTGCCGCCATCGGCCTGCTCGCGAATCAGCATCGACAGCGGCAGCGAGGCCAGCAGTTCGACTCCGTACTGGGTCGCCAGCTTCTCGCCACCGCCCTCGCCGAACAGATGCTCGGCGTGGCCGCAGTTGGAGCAGATGTGCACGGCCATGTTTTCCACCACGCCCAGCACCGGGATGTTGACCTTGCGGAACATCTCCACGCCCTTGCGCGCGTCCAGCAACGCCAGGTCCTGCGGGGTGGTGACGATGACCGCACCGGCCACCGGGACCTTCTGCGCCAGGGTCAGCTGGATATCGCCGGTACCCGGCGGCATGTCGATCACCAGATAGTCCAGGTCGCCCCAGGCGGTCTGGGTCACCAGTTGCAACAGGGCGCCGGAGACCATCGGCCCGCGCCAGACCATCGGCGTGTTGTCATCGGTCAGGAAGGCCATGGACATGACCTCGACCCCGTGGGACTTGATCGGCACGAACCATTTCTGGTCCTTGACCTGCGGCCGGGTACCCTCGGCAATGCCGAACATGATGCCCTGGCTCGGGCCATAGATATCCGCATCGAGAATCCCCACCTTGGCGCCTTCGCGGGCCAACGCCAGGGCCAGGTTGGCCGCGGTGGTGGACTTGCCCACGCCGCCCTTGCCGGAGGCCACCGCCACCACGTTCTTGACGTTGGCCAGGCCCGGGACCTGCGCCTGGGCCTTGTGCGCGGCGATCACGCTGGTGACATTGACGCGAGCGATGACCACGCCGTCCATGTTTTCGATGGCCAGCTTCAGCAACTGGGCCCAGCCGCTCTTGAACAGACCGGCGGCATAACCGATCTCCAGTTCGACACGCACCTCATCGCCCTGGATGTCGATGGAACGGACACAACCGGCGCTGACCGGGTCCTGGTTCAGGTAGGGGTCGGTGTATTGGCGAAGAACGGCTTCCACCGCTGCGCGATTGACGGCGCTCATGGGCAACTCCGATAACAAGACGGGAAAATCAGGCGGCTATCCTACCTGTTCCGTGGCGTGGGCGGGATGCCAAAACATCATATAGCACGCCCGCCGATGGCTACGACGGCCGTGGAAAACCGGGCTCACGGGGTGAAATATATTTCTCGGCGCTTTATAGTGGCCGACCTCCGTTTCATCAAGTAGCCGAGCCCCATGTCCGAGCCACGCAAGATCCTCGTCACCAGCGCCCTGCCCTATGCCAATGGTTCCATCCACCTTGGCCATATGCTTGAGTACATCCAGACCGATATGTGGGTGCGCTTCCAGAAGCATCGCGGCAATCAATGCATCTATGTCTGCGCGGACGACGCTCACGGCTCGGCCATCATGCTGCGCGCGGAAAAGGAAGGCATCACCCCGGAACAACTGATCGCCAATGTCCAGGCCGAACACAGCGCCGACTTTGCCGACTTCCTGGTGGACTTCGACAATTTCCACTCGACCCACGCCGAAGAAAACCGTGAGCTGTCGAGCCAGATCTACCTGAAGCTGCGCGACGCCGGGCACATCGCCACGCGCTCGATCACTCAGTATTTCGACCCGGAAAAACAAATGTTCCTGGCCGACCGCTTCATCAAGGGCACCTGCCCGAAATGCGGCACCGAGGACCAGTACGGCGACAACTGCGAAAAATGCGGCGCCACCTACGCGCCGACCGACCTGAAGGATCCGAAGTCGGCGATCTCCGGCGCCACCCCGGTGCTCAAGGACTCCCAGCACTTCTTCTTCAAGCTGCCGGACTTCCAGCAGATGCTGCAGGAGTGGACCCGCAGCGGCACCCTGCAGGACGCCGTGGCGAACAAGATCGCCGAATGGCTGGATGTCGGCCTGCAGCAGTGGGACATCTCCCGCGATGCGCCGTATTTCGGCTTCGAGATCCCCGACGAGCCAGGCAAGTACTTCTATGTCTGGCTCGACGCGCCGATCGGCTACATGGCCAGCTTCAAGAACCTGTGCAACCGCACGCCGGAGCTGGACTTCGACGCGTTCTGGGGCAAGGACTCGACCGCCGAGCTGTACCACTTCATCGGCAAGGACATCGTCAACTTCCACGCGCTGTTCTGGCCAGCCATGCTCGAAGGCGCCGGCTACCGCAAGCCGACCGGCATCAACGTGCACGGCTACCTGACCGTCAACGGCCAGAAGATGTCCAAGTCCCGCGGCACCTTCATCAAGGCCCGGACCTACCTCGACCACCTGTCGCCGGAATACCTGCGCTACTACTACGCGGCCAAGCTGGGCCGTGGCGTCGACGACCTGGACCTGAACCTCGAGGACTTCGTGCAGAAGGTCAACTCCGACCTGGTGGGCAAGGTGGTGAACATCGCCAGCCGTTGCGCCGGCTTCATCCACAAAGGCAACGCCGGCGTGCTGGTGGACCAGAATGCCGCGCCGGAGCTGACCGAGGCCTTCCTGGCGGCTGCGCCAAGCATCGCCGATGCCTATGAGGCCCGCGACTTCGCTCGCGCCATGCGTGAAATCATGGCCCTGGCCGACCGCGCCAACGCCTGGATCGCCGACAAGGCGCCGTGGTCGCTGAACAAGCAGGAAGGCAAGCAGGATGAGGTCCAGGCCATCTGCGCCACCGGCGTCAACCTGTTCCGCCAACTGGTGATCTTCCTCAAGCCGGTGCTACCGCTGCTGGCCGCCGATGCCGAGGCGTTCCTCAATGTCGCCCCGCTGACCTGGAACGACCACCAGCACCTGCTGAGCAACCATCAGCTGAACGAATTCAAGCCGCTGATGACGCGGATCGACCCCGTGAAAGTACAAGCCATGACCGACGCCTCGAAAGAAGACCTGACCGCCAGCCAGACCGATACTGGCGCCCAGCAAGGCAATGGAGAACTGGCCAAGGATCCGCTGTCGCCGGAAATCGACTTCGACACTTTCGCCGCCGTCGACCTGCGCGTGGCCCTGATCGTCAAGGCCGAGCACGTGGAAGGCGCCGACAAGCTGCTGCGCCTGACCCTGGATATCGGTGACGAGCAACGCAATGTGTTCTCCGGGATCAAGAGCGCCTACCCGGACCCGTCCAAGCTCGACGGTCGCCTGACCATGATGATCGCCAACCTCAAGCCACGGAAAATGAAGTTCGGCATCTCCGAAGGCATGGTGATGGCGGCCGGCCCTGGCGGCGAAGAGATCTACCTGCTGAGCCCGGACAGCGGCGCCAAACCGGGCCAACGGATCAAGTAAATCCGCCCGCGGGATCGATCCCCCCGTCGCGCCGCTGCGTGGCGGGGGGATTTTCATATCTGGATGGGCCTGCGCCCTTGCCGGATAATTGCCTAGTCTTCAGGTATACGCCCGCCCTCGCCGGCCACGAACATGACCGAGATTGTCCTCACGCTTATCAGCGCTGCCCTGATCAACAACTTCGTGTTGCAGTGGCCGCTGGGCGTCGATCCGCTGTTGCAGGCCAGTGCCGAACCGCAGGTTGCGCGGCGGCGGATCCATGCCCTGGGGATCGCCACCAGTTGCCTGATGCTGCTCTGCAGCCTGCTGGGCTACGGGCTTTACCAGGCGCTGCTGGTGCCGTTGGGCCTGACCTCGCTGCAACTGTTCGTGTTCCTGCCGCTGGGCGTGCTGCTGATCGCCCCGCTGCTCAAGCTGCTGACCCGGATGTTGCCCGGGCTGCCGTTCGACGGCCTCTGGCCGCTGCTGCTGGGCAATGCCGGCGTGCTCGGCGCGTTGCTGCTGGCGGTCCAGGCCAATCGGGGAATCGCTTATAGCCTCGCCCTGGGCCTGGGCGCGGGCCTCGGTTTCTGGCTGGTGCTGAGCCTGTTCAGCGACCTGCGCCAGCGCATTATCAACAACGATGTGCCCCTGCCCTTTCGCGGCCTGCCGATCGACCTGATCAGCGCCGGCCTGATGGCCGTGGCATTTCTCGGTTTCAACGGACTGCTCAACCCATGAGTCTGATTCAACGCATCGACGCCCTGCTGCCGCAGACCCAATGCGGCAAGTGCGGCCATCCCGGATGCAAGCCCTACGCCGAAGGCATCGCCAACGGCGAGGCGATCAACAAGTGCCCGCCCGGTGGCGACGAAACCATTGCCGGCCTGGCCAGGCTGCTGAACGTCCCGGTGGTGGAGCTGGACATCAGCCGCGGCCCGGCGCCGGCCCAGCTGGCCTTTATCCGCGAAGCCGAATGCATCGGCTGCACCAAGTGCATCCAGGCCTGCCCGGTGGATGCCATAGTCGGCGCGGCCAAGCAGATGCACACGGTACTGATCGACGAATGCACCGGCTGCGATCTCTGCGTGGCACCCTGCCCGGTGGACTGCATCGAGATGCACCCGCTGCCGCTGAACAATGTGTTGCCGATCGTCGGCGGCCTGGCCACCAGCCTCGAAGAACAGCGCGCCCGGACCGCCAAACGCGATCACGCGCGCCTGCGCTTCGAGCGCCGCAACGCCCGGCTGCAACGCGAAGAACAGCACAAGCAGGCCGAACGTACCGCCCGCGCGCAACGTGCCGCGCAGCCCAGCGCAACCACCCTGAACCCAGTGCAGGCGGCCATCGAGCGAGTACGCGCGCAAAAGGCGGCCGCCGCCGATGCCGCGGTGAAAAAAGCCAAGATCGATCTGGCGATGAGCCGGGCCCAGTTGAACAAATCGCTGAAAGCCTTCGGCCATCCGCCGACCTTCGAGCAACAGTCGCAACTGATCGTCCTGCAGCGCCAGTTCGAGGCCGCCGAGCAAGCCCTCGCCCAGCTGGAAAGCGCTGCCGAAAGCCCTGTCGCTCCCGCAGCCTCACCGCCTCCTGCCAAAGACGCCGAGCTCAAACGGGCGAAAATCCAGCTGGCGATGCGCCGCGCGGAGCTGAAAAAAGCCCAGGCCAACCAGGTGCCTGCCGAACAACTGGCCAGCCTGGAGCAGGCACTGAAAAACGCAGAACAGGCCTTGCACGCGGCTGAAGAAGCCAGCGGACAACCGCCCCCCAATCTGGTGCGGGTCGAGAAGCGCCCGATCGACGCCCGCCTGCGGCAACTGAAAACCGAACTGGCTTACGCTCGGGCGCAAGTCAGCAAGCTGGAACGCCATAGCGACACCCCGCCGCCCCTGCTGGCCGAGGCCCGCGAACGACTGGCCGAAGCCGAGCGCCAGGTACAAGCCCATGACGCCCCTTGAGCAACCGGACGAGCGCCTGCAACAGGCCATGAAGCGTGTGCTTCTGGCGACCCTGCCGGGGCTGCTGGCGCTCTTCTGGCTGTTTGGCTGGGGGATTCTGATCAACCTGCTGCTGGCCTGTACCACTGCCCTTGCCGTCGAAGCCGCGGTGCTCCGATTGCGCCAGTGGCCGCTGCGTCCCTTCCTTGGCGATGGCAGCGCCCTGGTCAGCGCCACCCTGCTGGCCCTGGCGTTGCCACCGTACTGCCCGTGGTGGCTGACGGTCAGTGCGGCGGCCTGCGCCTTGCTGTTCGGCAAGCACCTGTATGGCGGCGTCGGCAAGAATCCGTTCAACCCGGCGATGCTGGGTTATGCCCTGGTGCTGGTGTCATTCCCCCAGCAGATGACTCATTGGCCAGCCTCCCATGGCCTGGACCTGCTGGGCGGCCTGCAGCAGATCTTCGGCATAGCCCTCGACAGCACGGCACCCGATGCCTGGGCCCAGGCCACGGCACTCGACAGCCTGCGCATCAACAAGAGCCTGACCATCGACGAACTGTTCGCCGGCAATGCCGCCTTCGGCCATTTCGGCGGCAAGGGCGTGGAGTGGGTCAACCTGGCCTTTCTCGCCGGTGGCGCCTTTTTGCTGCAACAACGGGTGTTCAGCTGGCACGCACCGGCCGGCATGCTCGGCAGCCTGTTCGTCATCAGCCTGCTGTGCTGGAACGGCTCCGGGTCGGACTCCCACGGCTCGCCGCTTTTCCACCTGCTGACCGGCGCGACCATGCTCGGCGCCTTTTTTATCGTCACCGAGCCGCTCTCCGGCCCCAGGTGCGCAAAGGCGCGCCTGCTGTTCGGGGTCGGGGTCGGCCTGCTGACCTACCTGATCCGAACCTGGGGCGGTTACCCGGACGGCGTCGCCTTCGCGGTACTGCTGATGAACCTCGCCGTCCCGGCCCTGGAGCGCTTGGCTACTCCAGCCCCTGAGTCTTCCCTGCCATGAATCGCGCAATGAGTCTGGGAGTATTGGTATTGCTGGCGGCTGTCGGCGCCACCGGGACTTTCTTCGTCCATCAGGCCACGGCCCCAGGCATCGAGCGCGAACAGCGCGCCATCCAGGCACGCAACCTGCTGGATATCCTGCCCGCCGACAGCTACGACAATCAGCCGCTGGATCAGCCCCTGGCCGTCGATAACATCCAACTCAGCCACAGCACCCTGCTCGCCGGTTATCGCGCCACCCGCAACGGCCAGCCCAGTGCCGTACTGCTACGCAGCCAGGTCAGCGGTTACGGCGGCCCGATCGAGCTGCTGATCGGCATCGCCGCCAACGGCAAACTATTGGGCAGCAAGGCCCTCAAACATTCGGAAACCCCCGGGCTGGGCGCACGCATCGCCGAGCGCCCCAATGCCTGGCTGCAGGGTTTTATCGGCAAGTCGCTGGGCAACCCGGGCGACGCCGGCTGGGCACTGAAAAAGGACAATGGCCAATTCGACCAGATGGCCGGAGCCACCATCACCTCCCGGGCCGTGGTCGAGGGGATTCACGACAGCCTGCGTTACTTCGACGAGCACCGCGAACAACTGCTGGGAAGTCCCGCCCATGAATAAATCCTCGACCCTGCAGAACGCCCTGATGCTGGCGCCGCTGATCGGCGCCAGCGACTCACTGGTCAAGGCCCTGGGCCTGGCCCTGGTATTTCTCTGCGTGAGCGCGGTGTTCGGCCTGTGCATGAACGCCCTGCGCCCGCGTCTGGCTGGTCAGGGCCGCCTGGGCGCCAGTATCCTGCTCAGTGCCACGCTCACCAGTTGTGCCATGCTGGCCGCGCAAGCCTGGGCCTTCGAACTGCAACAACAATTGGCCCTCTACCTGGGCCTGATTGCCGTGCAATGCGTCGTGCTGGAGTACCAGGACTTTTTCCAGCGCCCCGTGCGCTTGCGTTTCGCCGGCCTGTTCTGCCTGCTGCTGATTATCCTGGGCGCACTGCGCGAAGCCTTCGGCAGTGGCACCATCGGCAATCATCTGCAATGGCTGCTGGGGATGAACGATGTCGACTGGCCAGGCTGGGTTCTGACCTCAGGGGGCGGCTTGCACCTGCTGACGCTCGCCCCTGGCGGTTTTATCCTGTTGGGACTGCTGCTGGCTGCCAGGCAGGCCTGGACTGCTGCTTCGACCTCACACCGACCGTCTTCAAGGAAATGACTCACCCATGAATGCTGCAAAACGCCTGGAAATTTTCCGCAGGCTGCACGAAGACAATCCGGAACCGAAAACCGAACTGGCCTACTCGTCGCCCTTCGAGCTGCTGATTGCCGTGATTCTCTCGGCCCAGTCCACCGATGTCGGGGTCAACAAGGCGACGGCCAAGCTCTTCCCCGTGGCCAATACCCCGGCCGCTATCTACGCCCTGGGCGTCGAAGGCCTGTCCGAGTACATCAAGACCATCGGCCTGTACAACAGCAAGGCGAAAAACGTGATCGAGACCTGCCGCCTGCTGGTGGAACGGCACAACAGCGAAGTCCCGCAGACCCGGGAAGAGCTCGAAGCCCTGCCAGGCGTCGGCAGGAAGACCGCCAACGTGGTGCTCAATACCGCCTTCCGCCAACTGACCATGGCCGTCGATACGCACATCTTCCGGGTCAGCAACCGCACGGGACTGGCGCCGGGAAAAAATGTCGTGGAAGTCGAACAGAAACTGATGAAGTTCGTGCCCAAGGAGTATCTCCTCGACTCCCATCACTGGCTGATTCTCCATGGCCGCTACGTCTGTCTGGCCCGCAAGCCGCGCTGTGGAAGCTGCCGGATCGAGGATCTGTGCGAATACAAGCACAAGACCTCTGACGATTGAGCAATTATTGATTTTGATGATAGGTCGATTGAAAAAATCTTTTTTACCAGTCCCGAGAATATCGATATAAGGAGCGCCAATGGCAGTCTTAGCCTGGAGTTAACCTTATGAGTACTGGTAAAGAACAACTGGACGTAGAAGACGACTTCACCCCTGTTGAAACAGAAGATGCGGAGCCTGTGGTAGAGGTAGCCAAGACCAACTTGAGCAAGCGTCGGACCATCGACAACCTTCTGGAAGAGCGGCGCTTGCAAAAGCAACTGGCCGATTACGACTTTGATCTTTAGTAACAAAAAGCCTCCTTTTACGGAGGCTTTTTTGTTACACCAGCTAACACTCCAAGTCGGCTTTTCAAACCAGGCCATGCGCGGCCGATGGATCCAACATCGCCGACAGCCTGGCAAGCCCATAACGCAATGAAGGCTCGCAAAAACCGCTGTTTTTCCCTCGCATGCCTTGTTGTAGCCCCTCAACCTTCATACCAGCTGATGGCGCTTGGCAAACTCGATCAGGTCCACCAGCGAGCGGGCGTTGAGTTTTCCCAACAGCCGCCTTTTGTAGGTGCTCACCGTTTTACTGCTCAAACACAGGCCCTCGGCAATTTCCTTGTTGGTCTGCCCACCGGCGAGTTGCTTCAGGACCATCAGCTCCCGACCGGACAGGCTGGACAACATCCCCTCCTCGCTGGCGATGCCCAGGCTCGAGCGCAGGGTATGCAAGGCTTCATTGGGAAAATAACTGTAGCCGGCCAGGACCGCCCTGACGGCGCTGATCAATTCAGTGATGTCCTGCTGCTTGCACACGTAACCCGCCGCGCCGGCCTGCATGCAACGCATGGAGAAAGGGCCAGGTACTTGCAGGCTCAATACCAGCACTTTGGTCGACATGGCTTTTGACGAAAGTCTGGCGATAACTTCCAGGCCATCGAGTTTGGGAATACCAATATCAAGAATAAGGATGTCTGGAACATGTTCATAAGACAGTTTCAGGGCATCCATGCCATTGTCCGCCTCGGCAACTACTTCAAAGCCGTGCCGCTCCATCAGCATGCGCACAGCCAGACGAGTGACGGGATGATCATCTACGATCAAAACTTTCTTCATGGGTAAGTCCAGAGTCCGCTATTGGTTTTTCAAGCAAACACCATAACCCAGTCATTTGGCCCGTGGCATGGCCGCGCCCCGAGCCAGCATCGCCCAGAGAAGTTCCTTACAAACAATACGGATTTGCCCTACAAGGAAAATTTGAACGCCGTTCCTTATATATAACCAACTCCGAACTTCCTACACTTTGTATTGAAAAGAACAGACTGAAAGATAGTCGAGAGCCCATTGAAACAATGACCAGTGGCAACTTTAGTCATGGCCTTCAGATACCCGCCTGATCGATTAAATCACCAGGCATAAAAAAGCCCCGCTCATGGCGGGGCTCTTTTAAAACGACTCAAAGCATCAGGACAGAGTCCGACCCTTGTTGGCCGCAATACGCATGCGCAGGGCATTGAGCTTGATGAAGCCAGCCGCATCCGCCTGGTTGTAGGCGCCGCCGTCTTCTTCGAAGGTCGCGATGTTGGCATCGAACAGCGACTCATCGGACTTGCGACCGGTGACGATCACATTGCCCTTGTACAGCTTCAGGCGAACCACGCCGTTCACGTGGGCCTGGGAGACGTCGATCATCTGTTGCAGCATCAGACGCTCAGGGCTCCACCAGTAGCCGGTGTAGATCAGGCTGGCATACTTGGGCATCAGCTCGTCTTTCAGGTGAGCCACTTCGCGATCCAGGGTGATCGATTCGATCGCCCGGTGAGCGCGCAGCATGATGGTGCCGCCAGGGGTTTCGTAGCAGCCGCGGGACTTCATGCCGACATAGCGGTTTTCCACGATGTCCAGACGACCGATGCCGTTTTCACCGCCAATGCGGTTCAGGGTCGCCAGCACGGTGGCCGGGGTCATCTCGACGCCGTCGATGGCCACGATGTCGCCGTTGCGGTAGGTCAGCTCGATGTAGGTCGGGGTGTTGGGAGCCTTCTCCGGGGAGACGGTCCAGCGCCACATGTCTTCTTCGTGCTCGGTCCAGGTGTCTTCCAGCACGCCGCCTTCATAGGAGATGTGCAGCAGGTTGGCATCCATCGAGTACGGGGATTTCTTCTTGCCGTGACGCTCGATCGGGATCGCGTGCTTCTCGGCGTAATCCATCAGCTTCTCGCGGGACAGCAGGTCCCACTCGCGCCAAGGAGCTATCACTTTCACCCCTGGTTTCAAGGCATAGGCGCCCAGCTCGAAACGAACCTGGTCGTTGCCCTTGCCGGTAGCGCCGTGGGAAATGGCGTCGGCGCCGGTTTCGTTGGCGATCTCGATCAGGCGCTTGGCGATCAACGGACGAGCGATGGAGGTACCCAGCAGGTACTCACCTTCGTAAACGGTGTTGGCGCGGAACATCGGGAAAACGAAATCGCGGACGAACTCTTCGCGCAGATCGTCGATGTAGATCTCTTTCACGCCCATGGCTTGCGCCTTGGCACGTGCAGGTTCGACCTCTTCGCCCTGACCCAGATCAGCGGTGAACGTCACCACTTCACAGTTATAAGTATCCTGCAGCCACTTGAGGATCACCGAAGTGTCCAGGCCGCCGGAATACGCCAGAACGACCTTGTTTACGTCCGCCATGCCATCACTCCACGGGGTTCTACGGAAAGCCATCAAGTCTACCGATCAACGCGGATAATTTACAGAGGCGCGACAGCTTATGACGACGAAGCGACAGATTATGTCGAGCGGGCGACGACGACAGCCGTTTCAGGAAGTCGCCGCGGCGTTGGCGGGAGCAGCAGCCTGGGGCGCCGGTTTTTCCGCGACCGGGACACGTTGCAGCTGTACGTTGACCCGACGGTTCTTCGCCCGGTTCGCCGCGTTGGTGTTGGGCGCCAAGGGGTAGCGTTCACCGTGGAAACGCATTTCGATCTGCGATTCGGGAATACCGTTGGCCTTGAAGAACTCCATCACCGCCAGCGCCCGGCGCCGCGACAGGTCACGGTTGGTCAAGCGATTGCCGCTGTTGTCCGAGTGGCCGTCGAGCTGGATGTGATTGACCGTCGGATCGGCCTTGAGGAACTCCAGCATCACCTGCAGCCTGGCCTTGGCCTTGGCGTCCAGATCGATACCGCCCCCGGGGAAGCCGACCTCGGATTGCCGGACCTGGTCGAAGTTCTTCGGCAGCAGCTTGGCGACACAGCGCTGGTAGTCGCCATAGGCCTTGTTGAACTTGACCGGCAACAAGCGCACCTCGGACACCCCGCCCTCGCGGGAATAGTGGCGGACCACCGGGCTGCGGCCATCCATCAGCCCGCCGATCAGCCGCCCGGCCTGCAGTTGCGAGCTGTTGAACAGCACATCGCCACTGCCGAGCCGCACCGACCCCAGGTTGATGTCGCCCCGCCCTGGCTGCCACGGCGCGGCCGCCGCCAGCAGCGTGGCCGAACCGCCACCGAGCATCGGGTTGTAGGCCTTGAGGCGGAAGGTCGCCTGCTCGCCGGCACGGCGCACGAACTCCCCGGAACCGAAATCGGTGATCGGCTGGCTCAGACGGCACTCGAATTTATCGCCTTCGACCGTCCACTCAATGCTCTCCAGACGGGTCTGGAAAGTCAGCGCCATCGCGGGAAGACTGGCGAACACACTGAGCAAGGCTAGATAACGCTGGCGCACGGGAGGCTCCACTGACTTGTACATCACGAAAATCGAAATGCCTGTTTAGGGCATACCTCCGGGATATCGGAAGCTTCACGCAAAACTTGATAGCGAGTGCCTGGAAGAGTCTTTTCCGGTAGCATTCACCGGAGTTTGACCCGCCTGGAATCCCCAATGTCCGACCGCCTGACCCTGCTGCGTCCCGACGACTGGCATATTCATCTTCGCGATGGTGCCGTGTTGACCAATACTGTCGCGGATGTCGCGCGCACCTTTGGCCGCGCCATCATCATGCCTAACCTGGTACCTCCAGTGCGCAACGCCGCTGAAGCCGACGCCTATCGCCAGCGCATTCTCGCTGCGCGGCCGGCCGGCAGCCGCTTCGAGCCGCTGATGGTGCTCTACCTTACCGATCGCACCCAGCCCGAAGAAATTCGCGCGGCCAAGGCCAGTGGTTTCGTCCATGCCGCCAAGCTCTACCCGGCCGGTGCGACCACCAACTCGGACTCGGGCGTCACCAGCATCGACAAGATCTTCCCGGCGCTGGAGGCCATGGCCGAAGTCGGCCTGCCGCTGCTGGTCCACGGCGAAGTCACCCGCAGTGAAGTCGACGTGTTCGACCGCGAGAAGCAGTTCATCGACGAGCACATGCGCCGCGTCGTCGAGCGCTTCCCGACGCTCAAGGTGGTGTTCGAACACATCACCACCCGTGATGCCGTGCAGTTCGTCAACGAGGCCTCGGCCAACGTCGGCGCGACCATCACCGCCCATCACTTGCTGTACAACCGCAACCACATGCTGGTCGGCGGCATTCGCCCGCACTTCTATTGCCTGCCGATTCTCAAGCGCAACCTGCATCAGGAAGCGCTGCTCGACGCCGCCACCAGCGGCAGCCAGAAGTTCTTCCTCGGCACCGACTCCGCGCCTCACGCCCAGCACGCCAAAGAAGCGGCCTGCGGCTGTGCCGGCTGCTACACCGCCTATGCCGCGATCGAGCTGTACACCGAAGCCTTCGAACAGCGCAACGCGCTGGACAAGCTGGAAGCCTTCGCCAGCCTCAACGGCCCGCGCTTCTACGGCCTGCCGGCCAACACCGATCGCATCACCCTGGTTCGTGAAGAATGGACCGCCCCTGCCAGCCTGCCTTTCGGCGAGCTGACCGTCATCCCGCTGCGCGCCGGTGAAAAACTGCGCTGGCGCCTGCTGGAGGAACACGCGTGAGTGAAGACCATTTCGACGACGAGCAGGACGGTCACAACGGTGGTGGCTCGCGTCATCCAATGGCGGCACGCTTTCGTGGTTACCTGCCGGTAGTCGTCGACGTTGAAACCGGTGGTTTCAACTCGGCCACCGACGCCTTGCTGGAAATTGCCGCGACCATCATCGGCATGGACGAAAAGGGCTTCGTGTTCCCCGAGCACACCCTGTTTTTCCGCGTAGAACCTTTCGAAGGCGCCAACATCGAAGCCGCGGCGCTGGAGTTCACCGGGATCAAGCTCGACCATCCGCTGCGCATGGCCGTCAGTGAAGAAACCGCGCTGAACGATATCTTCCGCAGCGTGCGCAAGGCGCTGAAAGCCAACGGCTGCAAACGCGCGATCCTGGTCGGGCACAACAGCAGCTTCGACCTGGGCTTCCTCAATGCGGCTGTCGCGCGCCTGGACATGAAGCGCAACCCGTTTCACCCGTTCTCCAGCTTCGACACCGCGACGCTTGCCGGCCTGGCCTACGGCCAAACCGTTCTGGCCAAGGCGTGCCAGGCTGCCGACATCGACTTCGATGGCCGTGAGGCGCATTCCGCGCGCTACGACACCGAGAAGACCGCCGACCTGTTCTGCGGCATCGTCAATCGCTGGAAGGAAATGGGCGGCTGGGAAGACTTCAACGACTGATACCGTCGCTGATCGACCGCGCATAAAAAAACCGGCCCTGAGGCCGGTTTTTTTATGCGTGAAGCGCGGCTTACAGCTTGCCGGCGTTCTCGCTCAGGTAAGCAGCAACGCCTTCTGGCGAAGCGGTCATACCCTTGTCGCCCTTCTTCCAGTTGGCCGGGCAGACTTCGCCGTGCTCTTCGTGGAACTGCAGAGCGTCGACCAGACGGATCAGCTCTTCCATGTTACGGCCCAGTGGCAGGTCGTTGACGATCTGCGAACGAACGACGCCTTTGTCGTCGATCAGGAACGCGCCACGGAAAGCCACGCCGCCTTCGGACTCAACGTCGTAGGCCTTGGCGATGTCGTGCTTCATGTCGGCAGCCATGATGTACTGAACCTGACCGATGCCGCCGGCATTGATCGGGGTGTTGCGCCAAGCGTTGTGGGTGAAGTGCGAGTCGATCGAAACAGCGATCACTTCAACGTTGCGTGCCTTGAAGTCAGCCATGCGGTGGTCCAGGGCGATCAGCTCGGACGGGCAGACGAAGGTGAAGTCCAGCGGGTAGAAGAACACCAGGCCGTATTTGCCTTTGATGGCCGAGGACAGGGTGAAGCTGTCGACGATTTCGCCATTGCCGAGAACGGCCGGAACGGTGAAGTCAGGGGCTTGCTTACCTACGAGTACGCTCATTGGATATCTCCTGGAGTGATCGAATAGAAGAATGAGATCCAGCCTAGTCTGCCGCCGCCAAGCGACAGCCCTGTGACTCGATCCCGCTTCGTAAGGACCGCACATCATACACCGCGTTTTTGAGCTGTCCTTAGTGGTTTTTCCATCCCCCGGGTTCAGGCGGCAAAAAAGCAGCATCTGCCGGACAACTCGCAACTCATGGTAGAAAAAACCGTTCGTCTGCCAGATGCGTATCTTCCGTAAAGCCCCAGGAAACCACTTTGACAATCATTCTCGTTAACATTAAGATCCGTCGCATTGAGCCATAACCAGCGACGGTTCTCACCTTATGTATGTCTGCCTCTGCACTGGCGTCACCGACGGACAAATCCGCGATGCAATCTACGACGGTTGCTGCAGCTATCGTGAAGTACGCCAAGCGACCGGCGTTGCCAGTCAATGTGGCAAATGTGCCTGCCTCGCCAAGCAGGTGGTACGTGAAACCCTGACCGAGTTGCAAAGCAGCCAGCCAGCGATTCCTTACCCAGTAGAATTTAATGTTGCGTAATTAACGCCATTTAAAAGAGCCGGACTTCGTGTCCGGTTTTTTTATGCCTGTAATTCAATCGCTTAGCGTCAAAACGCGGAACACAAACATTCTTATTCCGATTAATTTTCATATATTATTCAATAACTTAGGTTTGACACTAATCATCGTGCGGCTCAGACTCTGCCTTATACACCGCTAATTACAGGGCAGGACCCCATCATGAAAGGCGACATCACAGTCATCCAGCATCTCAACAAGATCCTTGCCAATGAACTGGTCGCGATCAATCAGTACTTCCTGCACGCTCGCATGTATGAAGACTGGGGCCTGAACAAGCTGGGCAAGCACGAATACCACGAGTCCATCGACGAGATGAAGCATGCGGACAAGCTGATCAAGCGCATCCTCTTCCTCGAAGGCCTGCCAAACGTCCAGGACCTGGGCAAACTGCACATCGGCGAACACACCAAGGAAATGCTCGAGTGCGACCTGCGCATCGAGCGTACCGGCCATGCCGACCTGAAGGCCGCCATCGCCCATTGCGAATCGGTTGGCGACTTCGGTAGCCGCGAGCTGCTGGAAGACATCCTGGAATCGGAAGAAGAACATATCGACTGGCTGGAAACCCAACTGGGCCTGATCGATAAAGTCGGCCTGGAAAACTACCTACAATCGCAGATGGGCGACGAGTAACTTCTCTCAAGGTTCAGCCCATAAAAAAGCCCCGCCTCTCTCACGAGGGCGGGGCTTTTTATTGCGTGGAAAAATCCACACAACTGGCAGGAGCGAACATGTCGCTCCTGCACGAGGCGAATCAGGCTTCGCTCTTGGCAGCCGCTTTTTCAGCAGCGGCCTTGATCAGGGTCTGCAACTCACCATTGGCGAACATCTCAGCCATGATGTCGCTGCCGCCGACCAGTTCGCCGGCTACCCACAGTTGCGGGAAAGTCGGCCAGTTGGCGTATTTAGGCAGGTTGGCGCGGATTTCCGGGTTCTGCAGGATGTCCACGTAAGCGAACTTCTCACCACAACCCATCACGGCCTGAGCGGCTTTCGCGGAGAAGCCGCACTGCGGGGCATTCGGCGAGCCTTTCATGTAAAGCAGAATGGTGTTGTTGGCAATCTGCTCTTTAATAGTTTCGATGATATCCATGGAGCACCTCGGCTGAACTTTCCGACTCTGTTGTCGACACGGTGGCGCATTGTAACGGAAAGCCGAGCGCCATGCTCGGCCTCTCCGACAGACTCCTCAGGCCGCCTCCACCTTCACCGGCACGCCATTGAGCGCCGCGTTGCCCGATAGCTCGTCCAGCTGACGCTCGTCAGTCAGGTCATTGGCACTCGACCCCGGTTGCGCCATGGCGATGCTCATCTGCACACCCGGCCGACCATGCCCCCAGCCATGGGGCAGGCTGACCACCCCGGGCATCATCTCGCTGCTGGCCAGGACTTCCACTTCGATCGCCCCGACCCGCGAACTGACCCGCACGCGCTGCCCGTCAGCCAGCCCGCGCTGGGCCAGATCATCGGGGTTCATCAGCAACTGGTGCCGTGGCTTGCCCTTCACCAACCGATGGTAGTTGTGCATCCACGAATTATTGCTGCGTACATGGCGCCGGCCGATCATCAGCAGTTCATCGGCCGCCGGGGCCTGCAACGCGGCAAAACGCTTGAGGTCCGCCATGATCGGTGCGGGAGCGGCCTGTACCCGGCGGTTCTCGGTTTTCAGGCGCTCCGCCAGATTGGGCTTGAGCGGCCCCAGGTCGATCCCGTGGGGATAATCGGCCAGAGCCGCCACCGACAAGTTGAATTCGGACGCCTCGCCATAGCGCCCCGCTCGCAACCCTCTATCGATCATCTGCGCCGGCGGCACGGTCGGCTTGAGCTCCTTGCCGGTCCGCGCAGCGAAGGCCCTGGCCAGGCCAACGAAGATTTCCCAGTCATGCAGCGCGCCTTCCGGCTTGGGCAGGATCGCCCGGTTGAAGCGGCTGACATTGCGCACCGCGAACATATTGAAGGTGGTGTCGTAGTGATCGTTCTCCAGGGCCGAGGTCGATGGCAGGATCAGGTCGGCATAACGGGTGGTTTCGTTGATGTACAAATCGATGCTGACCATGAACTCCAGACCATCCAGCGCCTGCTCCAGCTGCCGCCCATTGGGGGTGGAGAGCACCGGATTACCAGCCACAGTGATCAGCGCCCGCACCTGCCCGTCCCCTTCGGTCAGCATCTCTTCGGCCAAGGCCGAGACCGGCAGTTCGCCGCCATATTCGGGGCGCCCGGAAACCCGGCTTTGCCAGGCATTGAAGTGCCCACCCGAAGTCGCCGCCACCAGATCCACCGCCGGCTCGGTGCACAGGGCGCCGCCAACCCGATCCAGGTTGCCGGTCACCAGGTTGAGCAGCTGCACCAGCCAATGACAGAGGGTGCCGAACGACTGGGTAGACACACCCATCCGGCCATAACACACAGCCCTGTCCGCTGCGGCGAAGTCCCGCGCCAACTGGCGGATCTGCTGCGCCGGCACCGAGCACAAAGGGCTCATGGCTTCGGCACTGAAACGGGAAATCGCCTCACGCACCTCGGCCAGGCCATCCACCAGCAGATGGCTGTCGTGCGTCATCCCTTCCGCGAAGATCGTATGCAGCATGCCGAACAGCAGTGCCACATCCCCGCCGGGACGGACAAACACATGCTGGTCGGCCATGGCCGCCGTCTCGCTGCGCCGTGGATCGACCACCAGCACTTTGCCACCGCGCCCCTGGATCGCCTTCAGGCGCTTCTCCACATCCGGCACGGTCATGATGCTGCCGTTGGACGCCAGCGGATTGCCGCCCAGAATCAGCATGAAATCGGTGTTATCGATATCCGGGATCGGCAGCAGCAGCCCGTGGCCGTACATCAGGTAGCTGCTCAGGTGCTGCGGCAACTGGTCCACCGAGGTGGCGGAAAAGCGGTTCTGGGTTTTCAGCAGGCCGAGAAAATAGTTGCTGTGGGTCATCAACCCATAGTTGTGCACGCTGGGATTGCCCTGATAGACCGCCACCGCATTATTGCCATGCCGCTCCTGGATCGCCGCCAGGCGCTCGGCCACCAGCTTGAAGGCCTCGTCCCACTCGATCGCCTGCCAATCGCTACCGACCCTGCGCATGGGCTGGCGCAGCCGATCAGGGTCGTTCTGGATGTCTTGCAGCGCCACCGCCTTGGGGCAGATATGGCCGCGGCTGAAGCTGTCCTGGGCATCGCCCTTGATCGAGGTGATCTGCGGGCCGGCACCCTCGACTTCGGTGGTTTCGATGGTCAGGCCGCAGATGGCTTCACACAGGTGGCAGGCACGGTGATGGAGAGTCTTGGTCATGGCCAGTCTCTATTTTATTCGGGGCAGCCAGCGTCAGGCCGCGGGAACAAAACTATGGTGCCAGACCGGTATCAGTGCCAGAGACGTTCGTCTTGTGAATCGGCGGGCATCAAGCCGGCCGATGGCTCAGTTGGAGGGCAGCCTCGGAGGGTCGTCCTGTCGGGCGATCGGCGTCATGCCGTCCATCGGCGTCTCGCTGCCCTGCACCCCGCTGAATTCGGCAAGCAGCCGCCAATGCTCATCGAGATTGCTGCTGATGGTCATCATGCGATCGATCATCTGCCGCGCGGCGTTGCGCGTGGTGCTGTCTTCGCTGCGCAGCAACTCGAAGGACATCGAGGTGATCGATGCCGTCAGGTCGGTCAGGGTTCGCGTCGTCATCCCCAACAGTGTCTTCAGTTGCTGTTCTTTCGAGTCCATTCCAAGCACTTCCCTGTTGCCGGTGCGCATTTATAACCTCAGCCCTTTGCCTTAGGAAATATTTCTGGCCGATATCCCCTGCCGCGAGCCTTCCGTTGCCTGCCAGGCTCAAAATACCCAAGAGCCGAGCAGAGAAAAATGCAGCCCGCGCCAGCCATATGCCTGATAGCGGCATGCGCCACCAGGTGCGTTGCAAAGCGGCCGAGGCGCAGTGTACAAAGGCTGCTCCGGGCCTACGCAAAGTGGATCGACTCCACATCGGACCGAACCTAACTGAACAGGCTGTAAACGTCACGAATGGCCCACTTTTTGGCCCGGACCATTCGCTGCAAGTGGTGAAAGCCCTAGAAACCAAGCCTGCTATTGGTAAGACGCGACATTTAATTATAAGATCGCGCCTTCCCCTATTTCGTCGCCCCGTGCGGCTTTCGCCGCAGGTCTCGCCCGTTTCTCGATAAAACAAGGCTTTGAGTATCTGCGGTCTGTTGCAAAAAGGTAGTTAATGATGAGCGCAAGGCACTTTCTCTCCCTGATGGATTGCACGCCCGAAGAGCTGGTCAGCGTGATTCGTCGAGGCATCGAGCTGAAGGACCTGCGTAACCGCGGCGTACTCTTCGAGCCCCTGAAAAACCGCGTTCTCGGGATGATTTTCGAGAAGTCCTCTACCCGCACCCGCCTGTCCTTCGAAGCCGGCATGATCCAGCTCGGCGGCCAGGCAATCTTCCTGTCCCCGCGCGACACCCAGCTGGGTCGTGGCGAGCCGATCAGCGACTGCGCCATCGTCATGTCGCGCATGCTCGACGCGGTGATGATCCGTACCTTTGCCCACAGCACCCTGACCGAGTTTGCGGCCAACTCCCGCGTACCGGTGATCAACGGCCTGTCCGACGACCTGCACCCGTGCCAGCTGCTGGCCGACATGCAAACCTTCCTCGAACACCGCGGCTCGATCCAGGGCAAGACCGTGGCCTGGATCGGCGACGGCAACAACATGTGCAACAGCTATATAGAAGCGGCGATCCAGTTCGACTTCCAACTGCGCATCGCCTGCCCCGAAGGCTACGACCCCAACCCTGAATTCGTCGCCCGCGCCGGCGACCGGGTGAGCATCGTGCGCGATCCGAAAGACGCGGTGATCGGCGCCCACCTGGTGAGCACCGACGTCTGGACCTCCATGGGCCAGGAAGAAGAAACCGCCCTGCGCCTCAAGTTGTTCGCGCCGTTCCAGGTCAATCGCGCACTGCTCGACCTGGCTGCCGAAGACGTGCTGTTCATGCACTGCCTGCCTGCCCACCGTGGCGAAGAAATCAGCCTCGACCTGCTGGACGATCCGCGCTCGGTGGCGTGGGACCAGGCAGAAAACCGCCTCCACGCACAAAAGGCCCTGCTCGAGTTTCTGGTCGAGCCGGCGTACCACCACGCATGAGCCAGCCATTACTGCTTAACCTGCGCAATCTCGCCTGCGGCTACCAGGACCAACGGGTCGTGCAGAACCTCAACCTGCACCTCAACGCCGGCGATATCGGTTGCCTGCTCGGTTCCTCCGGCTGCGGCAAGACCACCACCCTGCGCGCGATTGCCGGTTTCGAACCGGTGCACGAAGGTGAAATCCAGCTGGCCGGCGAAACCATCTCCAGCGCCGGCTTCACCTTGGCACCGGAGCGCCGGCGGATCGGCATGGTGTTCCAGGACTACGCCCTGTTCCCGCACCTGAGCGTGGCGGACAACATTGCCTTCGGCATCCGCAAGCACCCGCAGAAGAACCGGGTGGTCGAGGAGCTGTTGGAACTGGTCAACCTGAAGAACCTCGGCAAGCGTTTCCCCCACGAGCTGTCCGGCGGCCAGCAGCAGCGTGTTGCACTGGCCCGGGCACTGGCGCCGGAACCGCAGTTGCTGCTGCTCGACGAACCCTTCTCCAACCTCGATGGCGAACTGCGGCGCAAGCTCAGCCACGAAGTACGCGGCATCCTCAAGGCGCGGGGCACCAGTGCGATTCTGGTGACCCACGACCAGGAAGAAGCCTTCGCCGTCAGCGATCATGTCGGGGTGTTCAGGGAAGGCCGCCTGGAGCAATGGGACACGCCGTACAACCTCTATCACGAACCGCTGACGCCGTTCGTGGCGAGCTTTATCGGCCAGGGTTATTTCATTCGTGGCCAGCTGGACAGCCCGGAATCGGTGCAGACCGAGCTCGGCGTACTGCGCGGCAACCGTGCCTACACCTGGCCGCCCGGCGGCGCGGTGGATGTGCTGCTACGCCCGGACGACATCGTTTATGCACCGGACAGCGCCCTCAAGGCGCGGATCGTCGGCAAGAGCTTCCAGGGCGCATCGACCCTGTATCGCCTGCAACTGCCGACCGGCAGCCAGCTGGAGTCGATCTTCCCGAGCCACGCCGATCATCTGGTCGGCGCTGACGTGGGAATCCGCGTCGCCGCCGAACACCTGGTACTGTTCCAGGCCTCCGGCAGCACCGCGGCGCAACTGCCACAGGCTGAATCGGGCGTTCGCCGCTACAGCAGCAGCGCCCAGTGACATCCCACAGGAGCCGGTTCGCCGGCTCCTGTGTCGTTATATCCCCTCATCTCTCCCCTTCCAGACAGCACTAAAACCTCAGGCTGCTTGCCGAAATCAGTCGCGACCGATATCGGCGAATGTTGCCTGGGTGTGTTCGGCCAGCACGGCAGCCGCGAGTTCGACCTCAAGCCCACGCCGACCGGCGCTGACGAAGATGCTGGCAAAGGGCTGCGCACTGTTGTCGATAAAGGTGCGCAGGCGCTTTTTCTGGCCCAGCGGGCTGATCCCACCCAACAGGTAACCGGTCGCCCGCTGCGCCGCAGCCGGGTCGGCCATCTCGGCTTTTTTCACCCCAGCGGCGTGCGCCAGGGCCTTGAGGTCGAGACTTCCGACGACCGGCACCACGGCCACCAGCAACTCGCCCTTTTCACTGCTGGCCAACAGCGTCTTGAACACCTGCGCCGGGTCGAGGCCGAGCTTTTCCGCTGCTTCCAGACCATAGGAAGCCGCCTTCGGGTCGTGTTCATAACTGTGCACCCGATGTTCGGCGCGAACTTTTTTCAGCAGATCCAATGCAGGGGTCATGGCAACTCCATAGGCAGGGAAAACAACAGAAACAATGCCGGCGATTCTAGGATATCCGCCCGCAAAAGGCTCTATTCCACGGCCCATCCCCCAGCCCAGGCAGCCGCCGACACCAGGCTGGCCGCGCCTTTTGCACAAAACCCGCACGCTTCCCGCAAGATCATTCATACAACTGATAGTTATAAAATGACCAATGGTTCACTTTCGACCTTTGACAGTAATGTTTCTTGTCTATATTTTTTCGTTTGCGAATATCATGTGCTAGATCCAACAGCCGTACCCAGCAGTAAGCCGCGCCCAGGATGGGGATCCTGCCGACGGTGAAAATCGCGCTCGGCGCCCTTTACGCCAGCGCCAGACAACAACAAAAACCGAGGTTTTCCATGACAACTGCGTTACAACAACCGTCGCTTTCCGGCCAGTGCATGGCCGAATTCCTGGGTACAGCCTTGTTGATCTTCTTCGGCACCGGTTGCGTCGCCGCGCTCAAGGTCGCGGGTGCCAGCTTTGGCCTGTGGGAAATCAGCATCATCTGGGGGATCGGCGTGAGCATGGCGATCTACCTCACCGCCGGCGTTTCCGGCGCGCACCTCAACCCCGCAGTCAGCATCGCGCTGTGCATCTTTGCCGACTTCGAGAAGCGCAAGCTGCCGTTCTACATCTTCTCCCAGATCGCCGGCGCCTTCTGCGCGGCGCTGCTGGTCTACACGCTGTACAGCAACCTGTTCTTCGATTACGAACAAGCCCACCAGATGGTCCGCGGCTCCCAGGCCAGCCTCGAGCTGGCGTCGGTGTTCTCCACCTTTCCCAACCCGGCGCTGTCCACCGCCCAGGCGTTCCTGGTCGAAGTGGTGATTACCGCGATCCTGATGGGCGTGATCATGTCCCTGACCGACGACAACAACGGCTTGCCGCGCGGCCCGATGGCGCCGCTGCTGATCGGCCTGCTGATTGCCGTGATCGGTAGCGCCATGGGTCCGCTGACTGGTTTCGCGATGAACCCGGCGCGGGATTTTGGCCCTAAACTGATGACATTCTTCATGGGTTGGGGCGAGATTTCCTTCACCGGCGGCCGCGATATTCCGTACTTCCTGGTTCCGATCTTCGCGCCGATTGTCGGTGCCTGCCTCGGTGCCGTGGCTTACCGCGGGTTGATTGCCCGTCACCTGCCAACCGTCGCCCCTGCTCCAACGGATGCCGAAAAAGCCATTGACGGCAAAGTAAGAACTTCTTGAAACCGGTGGCGCAAGGTCCTGCCCAATCCCGACCTGCGCCTCTTGCCCACTTCCTTATTTTTGTCCAAGGCAATCGACATGACCGACATTCAGAATAAGAACTACATCATTGCCCTCGATCAGGGTACGACCAGCTCCCGCGCGATCATTTTCGATCGCGACGCCAACGTCGTGTGCACCGCCCAGCGCGAATTCGCCCAGCATTACCCGCAAGCCGGCTGGGTCGAACACGACCCGATGGAAATCTTCGCCACCCAGAGCGCGGTGATGGTCGAAGCCCTGGCGCAAGCCGGCCTGCATCACGACCAGGTAGCCGCCATCGGCATCACCAACCAGCGCGAAACCACCGTGGTCTGGGACAAGACCACCGGCCGGCCGATCTACAACGCCATCGTCTGGCAGTGCCGCCGCAGCACCGAGATCTGCCAGCAGCTCAAGCGTGACGGCCTGGAAAACTACATCCGCGACACCACCGGCCTGGTCACCGACCCGTACTTCTCCGGCACCAAGCTGAAGTGGATCCTCGACAACGTCGAAGGCAGCCGCGAACGCGCGCGCAACGGCGAACTGCTGTTCGGCACCGTCGACAGCTGGCTGATCTGGAAATTCACCGGCGGCAAGACCCACGTCACCGACTACACCAACGCCTCGCGCACCATGCTCTTCAACATCCACACCCTGGAGTGGGATGCGAAGATGCTGGAAGTGCTGGATATCCCGCGGGAAATGCTGCCGGAAGTGAAGTCCTCCTCGGAAATCTACGGCCGTACCAAAAGCGGCATTGCCATCGGCGGCATCGCCGGCGACCAGCAGGCCGCGCTGTTCGGCCAGATGTGCGTCGAGCCGGGCCAGGCGAAGAACACCTATGGCACCGGCTGCTTCCTGCTGATGAACACCGGCGACAAGGCGGTCAAGTCCCAGCACGGCATGCTCACCACCATCGCCTGCGGCCCTCGCGGCGAAGTGGCTTACGCCCTGGAAGGCGCGGTGTTCAACGGTGGTTCCACCGTGCAGTGGCTGCGTGACGAACTGAAGATCATCAACGACGCCCACGACACCGAATACTTCGCCAACAAGGTCAAGGACAGCAACGGCGTGTACCTGGTCCCGGCCTTCACCGGCCTGGGCGCTCCGTACTGGGACCCCTACGCCCGTGGCGCGCTGTTCGGCCTGACCCGTGGCGTGCGCGTGGACCACATCATCCGCGCCGCGCTGGAATCGATCGCCTACCAGACCCGCGACGTCCTCGACGCCATGCAGCATGACTCCGGCGAGCGCCTCAAGGCCCTACGCGTGGACGGTGGTGCGGTGGCCAACAACTTCCTCATGCAGTTCCAGGCCGACATCCTCGGCACCCAGGTCGAGCGCCCGCAAATGCGCGAAACCACGGCCCTGGGCGCGGCCTACCTGGCTGGCCTGGCCTGCGGTTTCTGGGGCAGCCTGGAAGAGCTGCGCGGCAAGGCAGTGATCGAGCGCGAGTTCGAACCACAGCTGGCCGAAACCGAGAAGGAAAAGCTCTACGCCGGCTGGAAAAAAGCCGTCAGCCGCACCCGCGACTGGGAACCGCACGAAGGCGCCGAATAAGCCAAGTCGCGGATTCGTATCAGGTTGTAACTGGTCGGGAGGGGATTCCTGCGGCATCATGGGCAAATTTTGCATGGCAGCCCAAAGGAAGCCCCATGAATCTGCCTCCCCGTCAGCAGCAAATCCTCGAGCTGGTCCGCGAACGCGGCTATGTCAGCATCGAGGAGATGGCCCAGCTGTTCGTCGTTACACCGCAAACCATCCGCCGCGACATCAACCAGCTGGCGGAAGTGAACCTGTTGCGTCGCTACCATGGCGGCGCAGCCTACGACTCCAGCGTCGAAAACACCGCCTACGCCATGCGCGCCGATCAGATGCGCGATGAGAAACAACGCATCGGCGAAGCCATCGCCGCGCAGATCCCCGATCACGCCTCGCTGTTCATCAACATCGGCACCACCACCGAATCCATTGCCCGGGCGCTGCTCAATCACAGCCACCTGAAGATCATCACCAACAACCTGCACGTGGCCTCCATGCTCAGCGCCAAGGACGACTTCGACGTGCTGTTGACCGGTGGCAATGTGCGTCGCGATGGCGGCGTGGTCGGCCAGGCCAGCGTCGACTTCATCAACCAGTTCAAGGTCGACTTCGCCCTGGTCGGCATCAGCGGTATCGACGAGGACGGCAGCCTGCTGGACTTCGACTACCAGGAAGTGCGGGTTTCCCAGGCGATCATCGCCAATGCTCGCCAGGTGATCCTGGCCGCCGATTCCAGCAAGTTCGGGCGCAATGCCATGATCCGCCTCGGCCCCATCAGCCTGATCGATTGCCTGGTCACCGACCAGCAGCCGGTTCCAGCACTGACCCAGCTGCTGCAGCAGCACAAGATTCGCCTGGAAGTCGTCTGAGCCCCTCCCTGTAGCCGCTGCCGAGCCCCGGCGAGGCTGCGATCGGGGCGCAGCCCCGTAAAACCAGGCGACGCGATATGTCTGATCGATACTGTCACCCGGTTTGGCGCCCGCTGCGCGGTCGATCGCAGCCTCGCCGGGGCTCGGCAGCGGCTACATATTGCGCGCCCCGGCCTCACCTGCCGTCCGTCCGACAATGTTCGTAAATTTTCCTTTGCCCGTCTTTCGATGAGTTTTTTCAATCGAAGTCCGCTGGCTGTCGACGTGTTTCTGCGCTAACATTTTCGTAAATGAACATTCATGTTCGATTTCAAATATCAGAAGAACACGAGGCCAGCCGATGCCCACTTCCACCTTGCCCGCGCCCCCTCTCGCCGAGATTTATGACATTGCCGTGATCGGTGGTGGGATCAATGGTGTCGGCATCGCCGCCGATGCCGCCGGGCGTGGCTTGTCCGTGTTCCTTTGCGAAAAAGACGACCTGGCCAGCCATACCTCCTCGGCCAGCAGCAAGCTGATCCACGGTGGCCTGCGCTACCTCGAACATTACGAATTCCGTCTGGTGCGCGAAGCCCTGGCCGAACGCGAAGTGCTGCTGGCCAAGGCCCCGCATATCGTCAAGCCCATGCGTTTCGTCCTGCCGCACCGCCCGCACCTGCGCCCGGCGTGGATGATCCGTGCCGGCCTGTTCCTTTATGACCACCTGGGCAAGCGGGAAAAACTCGCCGGCTCCAAGAGCCTGAAGTTCGGTGCCGACAGCCCGTTGAAAGCCGAGATCACCAAAGGCTTCGAATACTCCGACTGCTGGGTCGACGACGCGCGCCTGGTGGTGTTGAACGCCATGGCTGCCCGGGAAAAAGGCGCCCACGTACACACCCAGACCCGCTGCATCAGCGCCCGCCGCAGCAAGGGCATGTGGCACCTGCACCTGGAGCGCGCCGACGGCAGCCTGTTCTCGATTCAAGCCAAGGCCCTGGTGAACGCCGCCGGTCCATGGGTCGCCAAGTTCATCAAGGACGACCTGAAGCTGGATTCGCCTTACGGCATCCGCCTGATCCAGGGCAGCCACCTGATCGTGCCGAAGCTGTACGAAGGCGAACATGCGCACATCCTGCAGAACGAAGACCAGCGCATCGTCTTCACCATTCCGTACCTGAACCACTTCACCCTGATCGGCACCACCGACCGCGAGTACACCGGCGACCCGGCAAAAGTGGCGATTACCGAAGGCGAAACCGACTACATCCTGAAAGTGGTCAACGCCCACTTCAAGAAGCAGCTGAGCCGCCAGGACATCGTGCACACCTACTCCGGCGTGCGCCCGCTGTGCAACGACGAGTCCGACAACCCGTCGGCCGTGACCCGCGACTACACCCTGGCGCTGTCCGGCAATGCCGACGAAGCGCCGCTGCTGTCGGTGTTCGGCGGCAAGCTGACCACCTACCGCAAGCTGGCCGAATCGGCCATGGCCCAGCTGACGCCGTTCTTCAAGCACATCAAGCCGAGCTGGACCGCCCACTCGACCCTGCCCGGCGGCGAAGACATGACCACCCCACAAGCACTGGCCGAAGCGATTCGCCAGAAGTTCGACTGGGTACCCAGCGAAATCGCCCGCCGCTGGGCCACCAGCTACGGCAGCCGCACCTGGCGCCTGCTGGAAGGCGTGCACAGCCTGAACGACCTGGGCGAACACCTGGGTGGCGGCCTGTACACCCGTGAAGTCGATTACCTGTGCAGTGAAGAATGGGCAATCAATGCCCAGGACATCCTGTGGCGCCGCAGCAAGCTAGGCCTGTTCACCACCCCGGCCGAGCAGGAAAAACTGCAGCACTACCTGCAGAAGGTCGAGCAGAACCGGGCGAAGATCGAAGCCGCCTGATCGCCCCTCCTATAAAGAAGCCCCCGCGCCACACGGCTCGGGGGCTTTTTCATGCCCACCGCTTTTGTAGGAGCGAGCGGGCGGCGATCCGACTTGCCCGCGATGAACCATAACGCGGTCCAACAGCTACACCGCAGCGCCCGGATCGCGGGCAAGCCTCGCTCCTACAGGGGCATAGGCCCGGCCCTGCTGGGCATTCGGTTTTCCGAACGCGACTTTCGAGTCGATTCGGATAACCGGATAAAGACCGCCGACAATATCCGCCATAAATATTTAATAGCCTTCTAAATCAAGGTCTTGATACGGATCAGCTGGCCTGGCACGACTCATGCTCTACACTCTCCGACGAATGCCTGATGGGCCAACACACATCAGGAGCCGTCAAGGCATTCGCTGTATAAAAGAGCCGTCGAACTGGCTTCATAAAAAAAACAAATGTCGAGGAAATATTGATGCGCATCGTTCCCCATCTGTTGGGCGCAGCCATTGCTGCTGCTCTGATTAGCACTCCAGTGGTCGCCGCCGAACTCACCGGCACGCTGAAGAAAATCAAAGACTCCGGCACCATCACCCTCGGACATCGCGACGCTTCCATTCCGTTCTCCTACATCGCGGATGCATCCGGCGTTCCAGTCGGCTACTCCCACGACATCCAGCTGAAAATCGTCGAAGCCCTGAAGAAAGACCTCGACATGCCGGATCTCAAGGTCAAATACAACCTGGTTACCTCGCAAACCCGTATCCCGCTGGTGCAGAACGGCACCGTGGACGTCGAGTGCGGTTCCACCACCAACAACGTCGAGCGTCAGCAGCAGGTCGACTTCTCCGTAGGCATCTTCGAGATCGGCACCCGTCTGCTGTCCAAGAAGGATTCGCCTTACAAGGACTTCGCCGACCTGAAGGGCAAGAACGTCGTGACCACCGCCGGCACCACGTCCGAGCGCATCCTCAAGGCGATGAACGCCGACAAGCAGATGGGCATGAACGTGATCTCCGCCAAGGACCACGGCGAGTCCTTCAACATGCTCGAAGGCGGCCGCGCCGTGGCCTTCATGATGGACGACGCGCTGCTGGCCGGTGAAATGGCCAAGGCCCGCAAACCGACCGACTGGGCCGTGACCGGTACCGCGCAATCCTACGAAATCTACGGCTGCATGGTCCGCAAGGGCGACGCACCGTTCAAGAAGGCCGTGGACGACGCCATCATCGCGACCTACAAGTCGGGCGAGATCAACAAGATCTACGACAAATGGTTCCAGTCGCCGATTCCACCAAAAGGCCTGAACCTGATGTTCCCGATGAGCGACGAGCTCAAGGCCCTGATCGCCAATCCGACCGACAAAGCGGCTGACGATAAAAAGTCCTGATTCCTGACTAACCTTGTCTCCTGAAAGGGCCCGGCCCTTTCAGGAGCCTGTCACTACCTGCTGGCTTTTTTTTGGAAACACTCGAACCGGTGGTTGTCGAGCCGATCGCGTGTGCCTGGCTGTCATCCAGGCGGGAACGGATTTCCCCAAGCGGGTGCTTGTACATCGATCGATCAGAGGGGAGACCCTAATGAATTACAACTGGGACTGGGGCGTGTTCTTCAAGTCCACCGGCGTGGGCAGCGAGACCTATCTCGACTGGTTCATCGCGGGCCTGGGCTGGACCATCGCCATCGCCGTGGTGGCCTGGATCGTCGCGCTGCTGCTGGGCTCGATCCTGGGCGTCATGCGGACCGTGCCGAACCGCCTGGTGTCGGGCATCGCCACCGTCTACGTGGAGATCTTCCGTAACGTACCGCTGCTGGTTCAGCTGTTCATCTGGTACTTCCTGGTACCGGACCTGCTGCCGCAAAACCTGCAGGACTGGTACAAGCAGGACCTCAACCCGACCACCTCGGCCTACCTGAGCGTCGTCGTGTGCCTGGGCCTGTTCACCGCCGCCCGCGTCTGCGAACAGGTGCGCACCGGCATCCAGGCGCTGCCACGTGGCCAGGAGTCCGCGGCCCGCGCCATGGGCTTTTCGCTGCCGCAGATCTACTGGAACGTGCTGCTGCCCCAAGCCTACCGGATCATCATTCCGCCGCTTACCTCGGAATTCCTCAACGTCTTCAAGAACTCCTCCGTGGCCTCGCTGATCGGCCTGATGGAGTTGCTGGCGCAGACCAAGCAGACCGCCGAGTTCTCGGCCAACCTGTTTGAAGCCTTCACCCTGGCCACGCTGATCTACTTCACCCTGAACATGAGCCTGATGCTGCTGATGCGCATGGTCGAGAAGAAAGTCGCAGTGCCCGGCCTGATCTCCGTGGGGGGCAAATGATGGAATTCGATTTCACTGGCGTCGTTCCGGCCATTCCCGGCCTGTGGAACGGCATGCTGATGACCCTCAAGCTGATGGCCCTGGGCGTCGTCGGCGGGATCATCCTCGGCACCATCCTGGCGTTGATGCGCCTGTCCCATAACAAAGTGCTGTCGAATATCGCCGGCGTCTACGTCAACTACTTCCGCTCCATCCCGCTGCTGCTGGTGATCACCTGGTTCTACCTGGCGGTGCCCTTCGTGCTGCGCTGGATCACTGGCGAAGACACCCCGATCGGCGCGTTCGGCTCGTGCATCGTGGCCTTCATGATGTTCGAAGCGGCGTACTTCTGCGAAATCGTCCGCGCCGGCGTGCAGTCGATCCCCAAGGGCCAGATGGGCGCCGCCCAGGCCCTGGGCATGAGCTATGGCCAGATGATGCGCCTGATCATCCTGCCCCAGGCGTTCCGCAAGATGACCCCGCTGCTGCTGCAGCAGAGCATCATCCTGTTCCAGGACACCTCGCTGGTGTACACCGTGGGCCTGGTGGACTTCCTCAATGCTTCGCGCTCCAGCGGCGACATCATCGGCCGCTCCAATGAGTTCCTGATCGTTGCCGGTCTGGTGTACTTCACAATCAGCTTTGCCGCCTCGGTGCTGGTCAAGCGTCTGCAAAAAAGGTTTGCCGTATGATCTCTATCAAGAACATCAACAAGTGGTATGGGGACTTCCAGGTGCTGACCGATTGCAGCACCGAGGTCAAGAAAGGCGAAGTGATCGTGGTGTGCGGACCGTCCGGCTCCGGCAAATCCACCCTGATCAAATGCGTCAATGCCCTGGAGCCGTTCCAGAAAGGTGACATCGTGGTCGACGGCACCTCCATCGCCGACCCGAAGACCAACCTGCCGAAACTGCGTTCCCGCGTGGGCATGGTGTTCCAGCATTTCGAGCTGTTCCCGCACCTGACCATCACCGAGAACCTGACCATCGCGCAGATCAAGGTGCTGGGCCGCAGCAAGGAAGAGGCCACCAAGAAAGGCCTGCAACTGCTGGAGCGCGTCGGCTTGTCCGCCCACGCCCACAAGCACCCGGGCCAGTTGTCCGGTGGCCAGCAGCAGCGCGTGGCGATCGCCCGCGCGCTGGCGATGGACCCGATCGTCATGCTGTTCGACGAACCGACTTCCGCCCTCGACCCGGAAATGGTCAACGAAGTGCTGGACGTGATGGTGCAGCTGGCTCAGGAAGGCATGACCATGATGTGCGTGACCCACGAAATGGGCTTCGCCCGCAAGGTCGCGGACCGGGTGATCTTCATGGACGCAGGCAAAATCATCGAAGACTGCCCGAAAGAGGAATTCTTCGGCGACATCAACGCCCGCTCCGAGCGTGCGCAGCATTTCCTCGAGAAAATCCTGCAGCACTAAAGCACAGCCTGTAGCCGCTGCCGCAGGCTGCGATAAGGTCCGCAGGACCTTCCTCGGATCCGAAGANCGATCGCAGCCTGCGGCAGCGGCTACAGGAATCGTGCAGTGGTTGACCCAAGGCATCTGTGATGAAATGCGACCCCACTCTCTATCGCGCCGCGCCGCCATCACTCGCCGTGAAACCCCGTCTGATCCGCCACCTGTTCCTGCCGCCACTGGTCATCCTGCTGATGATCGGCCTGGGCTACGTCGGCTTCTGGGTCAGCGAGCACTACGGCATCCGCAGCCTCAGCGAGAACGGCGAACGCCAGCTGGAACTGCACGCCCGCGCGGTCGAAAGCGAGATCAGCAAATACACCTACCTGCCCAGCCTGCTGGAACTCGAATCCAGCGTTTCGCTGCTGCTCAACGACCCGACGCCGGAGCACCGGCAGAGCGTCAACAATTACCTCGAAGGCCTGAACCGGCGCAGCCGCAGTCGGGCCATTTACGTGATGGACACCACCGGCCGCGTGCTGGCCACCAGCAACTGGCGCGACGTCGACAGCTACCTGGGTGAAGACCTGTCGTTCCGGGCCTATTTCCAGAACGCCGTGCGCGGCCAGCCCGGGCGCTTCTACGGTATCGGCAGCACCAACGGCGAACCCGGCTACTACCTGGCCCACGGCCTGGAAGAACAGGGCAAGATCATCGGCGTGGCGGTGGTCAAGGTGCGCCTGGAGGCCCTCGAAGAACGCTGGCAACGCGCCCGCCTGGAAGGCTTTGTCAGCGACGAGAACGGCATCATCATCCTCTCCAGCGATCCGGCCCGGCGGCTGCGGTCGGTACGCCCGCTGAGCGACGACACCAAGGAGCGCCTGGCGCGCAGCCTGCAATATTACTGGTTCACCCTCAACGAACTGGAGCCCCTGGCCCGCGAACGCCTGGCCGAAGGCGTGGAGAAGCTGACCTTCCCGGCCAACACCGAACTGGTGTCCGACGACAAGGAAATCAGCTACCTGTCCCAGACCCGGCCCCTGAGCGATACGCCCTGGAACTTCACCCTGCTGACCCCGCTCAAGGACCTGCGCCGCGAAGCCATCAACCAGGGCATCCTGGTGGCCGTGGCCTTCGCCCTGGTGGCTTTCCTGCTGATTGCCTGGAACGAACGGCGCAAGGTCATCGCCACCCGCCTCGCCGCCCGCGAAGCCCTGCAGGAAGCCAACAACCAGCTGGAACGGCGGATCGCCGAACGCACCAGCGACCTGCGCGCCAGCAACGAACGGCTCAAGGGCCAGATCCGCGAGCGCCGCCAGGCCGAGGAAACCCTGCGCCGCGCCCAGGACGAACTGGTCCAGGCCGGCAAGCTCGCCGCCATCGGCCAGATGTCCACCAGCATCGCCCATGAACTGAACCAGCCGCTGGCCGCCCTGCGCACTTTGTCCGGCAACACCGTGCGTTTCCTCGAGCGCGGCGCCCTGGACACCGCCAGCACCAACCTCAAGACCATCAACGAACTGATCGACCGCATGGGCCGCATCACCGCCAGCCTGCGTTCCTTCGCCCGCCGCGGCGAGGACCAGGGCGAAGCCAGCCTCGGCAAGGCCGTGGACGCCGCCCTGCAGTTGCTCAACGCGCGCCTGGAAAACCTGCCGCTGCAATTGCACCGCGACTTCAGCGAGGTCCAGGTAAGGATCGACCAGACCCGCCTGGAGCAGATCCTGGTCAACCTGATCGGCAACGCCCTGGACGCCATGCAGGCCCAGCCGCGGCCGGAGCTGTGGCTGGAAGGCGAAAGCGTCGAAGGCAAGTACCGCCTGCGGGTGCGCGACAACGGCCACGGCATCGACGCCGAAGCGCGCAAGCATCTGTTCGAACCCTTTTTCACCACCAAACCCGGCGAACAGGGCCTGGGCCTCGGCCTGACCCTGTCCGCCAGCCTGGCCGCCGCCACGGGTGGCAACCTGGGCGTCGAGCACCCGGCCGACGGCGGTACCGCCTTCGTCCTCAGCCTGCCCCTGGTCAGCCCTACACAAGCCGAGCCGCTATGAACAACGACCTTACCGTCCTGATCGTCGAAGACGACCCCCATGTCCTGCTCGGCTGCCAGCAGGCCCTGGCCCTGGAAGACATTCCCTGCGTTGGCGTGGGCAGCGCCGAAGAAGCCTTGGAGCGGGTCGGCGACAACTTCGCCGGGATCGTCATCAGCGATATCCGCCTGCCGGGCATCGACGGCCTGGAGCTGCTGACCCGCCTCAAGGCTCGCGACCGCAGCCTGCCGGTGGTGCTGATCACCGGTCACGGCGATATCTCCATGGCTGTCGGCGCGATGCAGAAAGGCGCCTACGACTTCATGGAGAAACCCTTCTCCCCCGAGCGTCTGGTGGAGGTTGCCCGTCGCGCCCTGGAGCAGCGCGGGCTGGCCCGGGAAGTGTCGTCGCTGCGCCGCCAGCTGGCCGAGCGCGACTCCCTCGAAGGGCGGATCATCGGCCGCTCGCCAGCCATGCAGCACCTGCGGGAGCTGATCGCCAACGTCGCCGACACCTCGGCCAACGTGCTGATCGAAGGCGAGACCGGCACCGGAAAGGAACTGGTCGCCCGCTGCCTGCATGATTTCAGCCGCCGCCATACCCACCAGTTCGTCGCCCTCAACTGCGGCGGCCTGCCGGAAAACCTGTTCGAAAGCGAGATTTTCGGCCACGAGGCCAACGCCTTCACCGGCGCCGGCAAACGCCGCATCGGCAAGATTGAACACGCCCACGAAGGCACGCTGTTCCTCGATGAAGTGGAAAGCATGCCGATGAACCTGCAGATCAAACTGCTGCGGGTGTTGCAGGAGCGCACCCTGGAGCGCCTCGGCTCGAACCAGAGCGTGGCGGTGGATTGCCGGGTGATCGCGGCGACCAAGTCCGACCTCGACGAGCTGGGGCGCGCCAACCAGTTCCGCAGCGACCTGTATTACCGCCTGAACGTGGTGACCCTGGAGCTGCCGCCGCTGCGCGAGCGGCGCGAAGACATCCTGCAATTGTTCGAGCACTTCCTGCAGCAATCCTCCCTGCGTTTCGACCGCGCCGCGCCGGAGCTGGACAACCAGACCCTGTCGAACCTGATGAGCCACGACTGGCCGGGCAACGTGCGCGAGTTGCGCAACGTCGCCGAACGTTTCGCCCTGGGCCTGCCGGCGTTCAAGAAGTCCAGCGGCAATGCCGCCCAGGGCCTGGGCTTTGCCGAGGCGGTCGAGGCCTTCGAGCGCAACCTGCTCAACGACGCCCTGCAGCGCAGCGGCGGCAACCTGACCCAGGCCAGCCAGGAACTGGGCATGGCCAAGACCACGCTGTTCGACAAGGTCAAGAAATACGGCCTGAGCCACTAACCAACGTCTGCGAGAAGTACCGTGGATTTATTGCTGAAAGCTGCACTGGGCGCCGCCGTGGTGGTGATCCTCGCCGCCCTGGCCAAGACCAGGAACTACTACATCGCCGGCCTGGTGCCGCTGTTCCCGACCTTCGCCCTGATCGCCCACTACATCGTCGGCAAGGGCCGCTCTATCGACGACCTGAAGACCACCATCGTCTTCGGCATGTGGTCGATCATTCCCTACTTCGTGTACCTGGCGACCCTCTATGTGATGGTCGACCGCCTGCGCCTGGAGGCTTCCCTGGCGGTGGCCGCAGTGGCCTGGCTGATGGCCGCCACCCTGCTGGTCAGCGTCTGGGTCCGCGTACACGCCTGACTCCCCTCGCGCTCCTGTAGCCGCTGCCAAAGGCTGCGATAAGGCCGAAGGCCTTCAGCGATCTCAAGATCTCTGCGCCCCCTGCGGGGTCGATCGCAGCCTCGCGGGCTCGGCAGCGGCTACAGGTTGCGTTCAGCACCCTGGCCCGTCCCTTGCATTTACCCTGTAAAGCCCGCTCTGCCTGCGTCCGCGACCTGTGACGCAAGCTTTTTCGAGGGGCGCTGCCATGGGTAAAGCCTGCTTTGAACATTCTCGATCTCGACCACAGCCTGACCGCCCAGGAGCCTGTCCAGCGCCGGCTGCGCAGCGGCCAGGCGCGACGCCTGGACCTGCTGGACCTGGGCCCGAAACTGCGGCTCTGGTCCACCGAACGCACCTACCGCCACTTCACCGAGCGCCTGCGGCAAAGGCCCGCCCACAGCGGCCCACAGCCGGAAATCTTCTTTGTCGGCTCCGGTGACTATCACCACCTGACCCCGGCCTTCCTCGCCGACCTGCAACAGCCGGTCAGCCTGATCCACTTCGACAACCACCCCGACTGGGTGCGCTTCGCGCCGCGCCGGCACTGCGGTTCCTGGGTCAACCGGGCGCTGCAGCTGCCGCATATCCAGCGCATCGTCACCCTCGGGCCGTGCAGCGACGACCTGCACAACCCGCAGCTGCGCGGTGGCAACCTCAAGGCGTTGCGCCACGGCAGGTTGCAGCTGTTTCCCTGGCAGCACGCGCCCTCCAAGGTCTGGGGCCGGGTCGGCGACGGCGCCGGGCACCAACAACAGGAAAACCACCTGCACTGGCGCAACCTGGCCGGGCTCGACTGGCCCGCCTTCCTCGAACAGATGATCGACAGCCTGCCGACCCAGGCGATCTGGATCACCATCGACAAGGACGTGCTGGCCAGCGAAGACGCCGCCACCAACTGGGACCAGGGCGGCATGCGCCTGAGCCACCTGCTGCAAGCCCTGCGCAGCCTGGCGGCACGCAAGCGCATCCTCGGTATAGACATCTGTGGCGAGTTCGCCGCGCCGGCCTTCAGCAACGCCTTCAAGCGCTGGGAAGCACGCTCCGACCAGCCACCGGCCGAACGCTGGAGCGAAGCCGACCTGCAGCGCAATGCGACCACCAACGAAGCCCTGATGGCGCTGTTCGAGGAGCTGTTCCCGTGACCCTGACCGTTATCTTGCTGGTGGCCTTTTCCATCGTCCTGGACGTGATCGGCCAGCTCTGTTTCAAGCTCGGCCTGGACCGCCTGCCGGAGCTGGAAGGCGGTTTTCGCCTGAATGCCTTCTGGGGCCAGGTGTTCAACGCGCCGCTCTTGTGGTGCGGCATCGGCGCCTATGTGATCGAGTTTTTCGTCTGGCTCGAAGCCCTGTCCCGCGCGCCGCTGAGCCTGCTATTTCCGGCGGCGGCCCTGGCCTATTGCGGCGTGGTCCTGGCCGGCAAGCTGGTTCTCGGCGAGAACGTCAGCCGCCGGCGCTGGCTGGGCACCCTGGTGATCACCCTCGGCGTGATGCTGGTGTACGTCGCCAGCACCTGAGCCCCCTCAACGCTTCACAAGGAAAGATGCTATGACTGCACAGACTCACGCCTGGCTCCACGGCCGCCTCGGCACCCTGGTGCTCTGGGCCCTGCTGATCGGCTTCGAAAGCGCCGGCCAGATCGCCACCAAGGTCGGTGGCGATCAGCTGGGCCAGATGGATTTCAACCTGCAATGGCTGGCCGCGGTGGCGGTCAACCCGGGAGTGCTGCTGGCGATCGCCTGCTACATCGGCGCCTTCTTCGTGTGGATGCTGATCCTGCGGCGCAGCAGCCTGTCTCTGGCCTTCCCCCTGAGCTCGCTGGTGTTCGTGGTGGTGTTGCTCGGCTCCTGGCTGGGCCTGGGCGAGCAGATCAGCCTGCTGCACTGGGTCGGGGTCTTCGTGATCATCGGCGGGATCGCCCTGCTGGCCGAAGGCGAAGAAGCCTGAAAGGCTTTATGTAGCCGCTGCCGAAGGCTGCGATCGACCCCGAAGGGGGCGTCGCTCTTGAGGGCCTCTGAAGGCCCTCCGGGCCTTATCGCAGCCTGCGGCAGCGGCTACAGGTACGCGGGTGTCAGCGCTTCGGGTGTTTCTGCAGAAAGCCCAGGCCATGGGCCAGCGGGATCACCTTCACCCCCGCCGCCCGCTGCTGCTCGCGGATCTCGCGGTGGAAGGCCTTGACCCGGGTCCAGTGCATCTTCGGCCGGTAGTGGTGTTCGGCGTGGTAGCCGTTGTTCATCCAGATCAGGTTGTAGAGCCGGCTGTAGGAGCTCACGCCCCAGGCGATCGGCAGGTCCGGGTTGCCGCCCAGGTGCTCGTAGTAGCCGTTGAGCGAGGACAGCGACTGCCCCAGGTACCAGAACGGCAGCAGCACCAGCAGCGCATGCCAGTCGTATAGCGCCAGCGCCACATAGACCAGCACAGTCACGCCTATTTCCACCTTGACCCAACGCGCGTCCGCCGGGCGCTTGCGCTGCATTTCCTGGTAGATGGCCTTGGGGTCGTCGCGGAAAAAACTCAGGAAGGTGTAGGCCCAGACATTGTCCGGCTGGCCGTTGCGGCCATGCAGGTAGATCGACAGCGGGTCGACCGTGGTGCCGTCCGGGCCGGGCCGATCCGAGTTGCCGCGGTGATGGCGGTTATGGATATCGCGGTACAGGGTCTGGGAAAAACCTATGGTCACCGACAGCAGCAGGTCGAAGGCGCGGTTCAGCCACGGCAGGCTGAAATAGGCGTTGTGGATCTGGTTGTGGGAAATGCTGTTGATGCTCCACGACAGGCTGACTGCATACAGCAACGCCGCCGGCAGGATCACCCACCAGGACAGGCTGTGAAAGGCCAGCACCAGCCAAAGCACGAAGGAAAAATGCGCCAGGGCCATCAGGATCGGGACGATGTCCCACAGCGAATGGGCGAGCAGGCGATAAGCGGGACGAGCCATGAAGAACTTCCTGAAAAGTGGGTTCATGACTGCCAGTGCAAAGGGTGGACCAATTCACCCACTGTAGGAGCGAAGCTTGCTCGCGATGAACGATAACGCGGTCCTACAGGCACTCCGCGGCGCCTTGATCGCGGGCAAGCCTCGCTCCTACAGAAACAGCACACGCCGACAGAGCTATTCGCCCCGTTTTTTGTAGGAGCGAAGCTTGCTCGCGATGAACGATAACGCGGTCCTACAGGCACTCCGCGGCGCCTGGATCGCGGGCAAGCCTCGCTCCTACAGAAACAGCGCACGTCGGCAGGGGTATTCGCCCCGCTTTTTGTAGGAGCGAAGCTTGCTCGCGATGAATGATAACGCGGCCCTACAGGCACTCCGCGGCGCCTGGATCGCGGGCAAGCCTCGCTCCTACAGAAACAGCGCACGCCGACAGGGGTATNTTCCGCCCCGCTTTTTGTAGGAGCGAGGCTTGCCCGCGATGACGGCCCGGAGAACGCCATCGCCCCGCAAGCCCGACGACAAGGCCTTGGCGGGCCTCAGAACTGGTAGCTGAGGGCGGTCTGGACCTGGCCCTGATTCACCTCGCCGCGCTCGCGCACCAGGGTGCTGTCGGCCGCCGAGCCCGTCAGGTGAATCCAGCTGGCGCTGGTCATCCACGACCAGTTGCCGCCCAGGGGCACCTGCAGGTTCTGGGTCAGGGTCAGGTTCTGCAAACCGCCGCCGGCGCTGTAGCGGCCGATGCCCGTCGCCTGGGCCTCGGCGTCGCTGATGCCAAAGAAGGTCTGGGTCTGCCGGGCATCGGCGAAATGCGCGGTGAGGTTGTTGCTGCCGATGATCCCCAGGCCCAGGGGATAACCGATCTCGCCGCCGATCTTGCCCAGCAGGCCGCCCTGGCCCTCGCCCGCGGCCACCGCGCTGCCGATGGAGGCGAACAGGCGCCAGAAGTTATCCGGCGCGTACTGGATGTAGCCGCCGACATCGGCCATGTTCGGCACGTCCCGCAGGCCGCGCAGCGAGCCGTTGGCGTTGCGTCCCGGCAAATAGTTGATATAGGGCCCGGCGCTGAAACCATTGCCCTTGAAGGCATCCCAGGTCAGGCCGTCGTCGGTGTCGAGGCTGACATCGCCCCACTCCAGATCGACATAGGGCAAGGGCACAGTGTCATGCCGGCTGCCGCTGGGGTCATGGGGCTGGTAACCGATGCCCAGGCCCAGCGAGCCGCTCAATCCATCCTGGCCCCCGTCCTCGGCGAAAGCCCCGCTGGTGGCCCCCAGGATGAGCAGGACGGCAAACAGGGCGGAGCGTGTGAAGCTGAACATGGCGCAGGTTTCCTGGAGTGAAGATGCGCGCATCAATCACCACCCCGTCCCCTCCCTGCAAGCACTGATGTTGTTTGTAGCGAGCTACAAAATTTGTAGCTCCAACCGGCCCAGCCAACGCCTTTTTCCCGCGCAGAGCCCGGCCCGCCTGGGCTTAAGCCACTTGGCACAGTCCCTGCTCCAGTACCTGGCATGCGCAAAGTGCGCTCCTCTCCAACAGGTAACTGCAGATGATGCACTGGCATATCGTGTGTGACTTCGACGGGACCATCACCCGCACCGACGTGATCGACAACGTCCTCCAACGCTTCGCCGACCCGAGCTGGGAAGACATCGAGCAACAATGGCTGGATGGCCATATCGGCTCCCGGGAATGCCTCAGCCGCCAACTGGCGCTGGTCAAGGCCTCGCCCGCCGAACTGCTCGCCTGTTTCGACAGCGTCGAGATCGATCCCGACTTCCCCGACTTCGTCGATCACGTGATCGGCCTGGGCGCTTCCCTGGAAGTGGTCAGCGACGGCATCGAGCAAGGCATAGCGCGGATCCTCGCGCGCCACTACGTGAGCCTGCTGCCGATCCTCGCCAACCGCCTGCGCCAGGTCGACCAGCACAGCTGGCGCATCGACTTCCCGCACGCCAGCGATGCCTGCCGCGCCGCGTCCGGCAACTGCAAATGCAAATCCACGCCCAAGGGCAAGCGGGTGCTGGTGATCGGCGACGGCCAGTCCGACATGTGCGTGGCCGCCAGCGCCGACTTCGTCTTCGCCAAGGGCCGCCTGGCCGAGTACTGCCAACGCAACGCCATTCCCCACGCAACCTTCGATTCCTTCGCCGAACTGCCGGCACTGCTGGCCCTGTTGCCCAACGAAGCGGCCAACGCCGGCACCTTCGCCCTCGACAACGCCAACGAACATTCCGTACCCACTCAGGAACTCTTCCATCATGTCTGACATTCGTATCGCTACCGCAGAAGACCAGGTGCTTCTGGAAAAAGAAGCCAAGTACTGCTCCTACGGCGACACCGTCCACTACATCGAACCGCCACGGATCTTCAGCCGCTGCGAGGGCTCCTACGTCTGGGACACCAGCGACCAGGCCTACCTCGACCTGCAGATGTGGTACTCGGCGGTGAACTTCGGTTATGCCAACCCGCGCCTGAACAATGCCCTCAAGCAACAGATCGACACCTTGCCGCAGATCGCCAGCCAGTACCTGCACAAGGGCAAGATCGAGCTCTCGGAAATGATCGCGGTGGATGCCAAGAAGAAGTTCGGCCTCGACGGCCGCGTGCACTTCAACGTCGGCGGCTCGCAGTCCATCGAGGACTCGCTGAAAGTCGTGCGCAACGCCACCAATGGCAAGAGCCTGATGTTCGCCTTCGAAGGCGGCTATCACGGTCGTACCCTCGGCGCTTCGTCGATCACCTCCAGCTACCGCTACCGCCGCCGCTACGGCCACTTCGGCGAGCGCGCCAACTTCATTCCCTTCCCCTACCACTTCCGCGGCCCCAAGGGCATGACCAAGGAAGAGTACGGCAGCCACTGCGTGCAGCAGTTCGCCCGGCTGTTCGAGACTGAATACAACGGCGTGTGGGACCCGAAAGTCGGCCAGAGCGAATACGCCGCCTTCTATGTCGAGCCGATCCAGGGCACCGGCGGCTATGTGATCCCGCCGATGAACTTCTACAGCGAACTCAAGCATGTGCTCGACCAGCACGGCATCCTGATGGTGGTCGACGAGATCCAGATGGGCTTCTACCGCACCGGCAAGCTGTGGTCGATCGAGCACTTCGACGTCAAGCCGGACGTGATCGTCTTCGGCAAGGCCCTGACCAATGGCCTCAACCCCCTGGGCGGCATCTGGGCCCGCGAAGAGCTGATCAACCCCAAGGTGTTCCCGCCGGGTTCGACCCACTCCACCTTCGCCTCCAACCCGCTGGGCACCGCGGTGGGCCTGGAAATGTTCAAGATGACCAGCGAGACCGACTACGGCGCGATGGTCATGGAGAAGGGCAAGTATTTCCTGGCCGGCCTACAGGACCTGCAGAAACGCTACCCGATCATCGGCGACGTCGACGGCCTGGGCCTGGCGCTGCGCTGCGAGATCTGCACCAGCGACGGCTTCACCCCGGACAAGGCGACCCTGGACTACATGGTCGAGGAAGGCATGAAGGGCGACATCGAAATCAATGGCCAGCGCCTGGGGCTGATTCTCGATGTGGGCGGCTACTACAAGAACGTCATCACCCTGGCCCCATCCCTGGAAATCAGCTACGCGGAGATCGACCTCGGCATCGCCCTGCTCGACCGTCTGCTGGACCGGGCCATGAAACGATGACAGCGCAGATCGATCCGGGCGCAGGCATCGACCTGGGCGAAGGCGATGCCGGCTTCATCCTCGGCAATGGCGAGGTCGCGGTGTTGTTGATCCACGGCCTCACCGGCACCCCGACGGAACTGCGTCGGGTGGCCGCCGGCCTGGCCAAGGCCGGGTGCACGGTGTACGTGCCGACCCTGGCCGGGCATTGCGGCAACAACGCCGACCTGCAGGCCACCGGCTGGCAGGACTGGTACGAGGGCGTGCGCCGGACCTTCGTCGGCATCCGTCAGCGCCACCGGCAGGTGTTCGTCGGCGGCCTGTCGATGGGCGCCGTCATGTCCATGTACCTGGCCTCGGAGCACCCGGGGCAGGTCAGCGGCCTGCTGATGTATTCGACCACCCTCAAGTACGACGGCTGGAGCATCAACAAGCTGGCGTTCCTCACCCCGCTGCTGATGAAGATTCCGTTCGGCGTGCACATCTGCAGCTTCGAGGAGAAGCCGCCATATGGCATCAAGAACGAGCGCCTGCGGGCGGTGGTCGAGCGGCAGATGAAGGCCGGCGAAAGCAGCAGTGCCGGCCTGCTGACCATGGAAGGGGTGACCGTGCGCGAGCTGCACCGGATGAACGCGGTGGTGAAAAAACGCATGCCGTCGATCACCACCCCGGCCCTGGTGCTGCACTCCATCGAGGACGACATCACCAGCCGCTGGAACGCCGATTATGTCGAGCGCAAGCTCGGCGGCCCGGTGGTCAAGGTGCTGCTCGACAACTGCTACCACATGATCACCGTCGACCTGCAGTACCGCCGGGTGGTGGAGTTGAGCGCGGACTTCATCGAACGCCAGGCGGGCCCGCGGCCCGCGGTGTACGCAGAGCTGCGCCAGTTCGCCTGATTCAAGGACCGCACGTGATCACCAGCCAAGTCTTTTCGAGCATCCAGGCCATCGACCGCAGCGCCTGGAACGACTGTTTTCCCGGTGCCCTGGAAGATTGGGACTACTACCTGGCGGTAGAGAACGCCGGCATCGCGGACTTCACCTGGCGCTACCTGGCGGTGTTCGAAGACGGGGCGCTGGTGGCCGCCGCCCCGGCCTTCGCCACCCGCTACCGCCTGGACACCACCGTCTCGGGCCCGGCCAAGCGCCTGAGCGAACGCCTGCAACGCTGGTGGCCGGGGCTGCTGCAACTGCCGCTGTACGCCATAGGTTCGCCGGTGGCCGAACAGTGCCACGCCGGCACCGCCAGCCATATCCCCGCGGTGCGCCGCCAGGTTCTGCTGGAGCAGCTGCTGCACCTGGCCCGACGCGACGCCGACGCCCAGGGCATCGGCCTGCTGGCGGTCAAGGATGCCGCCAGCCAGGATCGGCAATGGGCCGCCAGCTGCCAGGCGTTCGGCCTGCAAGCCATGCCCAGCCTGCCCAGCGCCCTGCTGCCGGTGCCCTTCGGCTCGCTGGACGCCTACCTCGGCACCCTGGGCAAATCCACGCGCAAGGACCTGCGCCGCAAGTTGCGCGCGCCCGGGCCGCGGATCGAATGGCGACGCAACATCGACGACGTCCTGCCCGAGATCATGCGCCTGTACGAAGCCACCCTGCAGCGCAGCGACCTGCAATTCGAACGCTTACCCGCGCCCTACTTCACCGGTATCCTCCAGCAGTTGGGGGAACGGGCCGCCTGCGTGCTGTACTGGGTCGACCAACAACTGGTGGCTTTCAACCTGGTGCTGCTTGACGAGCACCGGCTGATCGACAAATTCTTCGCCCACGACCTGGAGATCAGTCGTGAGCACAACCTGTATTTCCGCAGCTGGATGGCCAATGTCGACTACTGTATCCAGCACCGGATCGCGCTCTACGAATGTGGCCAGGCCGGTTATGCCAGCAAGCTGCGCCTGGGCTGTAGCTTCAGCGGCAACAGCCTGTTCTTCCAGCATCGCAACCCGCTGCTCGACACCCTGCTCAAAGGGCTGAAATATGTTCTCCGGCCGGATCGTTCCGACCCCGCCATGGCCGCTGCACTAAGCGAAAGTTCATGACCAGAAAAGACCGCCGCACCCCTCGCCCTTTCGCCATCTCCCGCTGGAGCCTGCAGCGCAAGCTGGTGCTGGCGTTCTGGATGGTCAGCGTGATCCCCACGATGATCGCCGCCGAGCTGGCGGCCACCACCCTGTCGCAGATCTTCGACAGCAACGTGCGCATCTGGCTGCAGGAATCGACCAAGATCGTCGAGGACGAAATCACCGAGACCCTGCGCGACAACGCGCGCATCGCCCAGCTGTTCCTGCGTTATGCCAGGCCGCCCACCGACCGCAACGCGGCCAAGCACGACAAGCTCACCGCCGACATCGCCGACTCCATGGGCATCGATGTGGTGGCGCTGATCCGCAAGCGCGACCAGCAGGTGGTGTTCAGCACCGCCGCCGACGATATCGTCGGGCAGATCAACCTGGCCCATAACGCGGTGCTGCAGACCCTGCAGATCGGCGGCGTGGCCACCGGCGCGGTGGTCTCGACCTTCCAGACCACCCTCGACGGCATCGACTACCAGTTGCTGATCGCCACCTACCTGGACGCCAGCTTCCTCACCAGCGTGGCCGACGTGCATTCCCTCGACCTGCGCCTGTACCTGGCCAAGGCCAACGACTTCGCCGAGATCTTCGCCACCCAGCGTTTCGAGGACCACCCGACCCAGGTGCCGGAAAAGATCGAGAACGTCCTGCGCGACACCCGCCAACCCACGGAGCAGTTCACCAGCCGCTACAGCGGGCTGTACCGGCCGATCTTCAACGACAGCGGCGACCTGGTGGGGGTGATTTTCAGCGGCCTGCTGCGCCACAGCAGCCTGGTGGGGCTGGTCAACCAGAGCAACCTGTTCATCCTGATTTTCCTGCTCAGCTCGGCGGCGTCGCTGGCCGTCGGCTGGCTGGTGTCGAAACGCCTGACCATGCCCCTGCGCGGTTTGTCCAAGGGGGTCCAGGCGGTGATCGCCGGCGACTACCGACAACGAGTGCCGGTGATTGGCGGCGACGAGCTGGCGGAGTTGAGCAGCACCTTCAACCACATGAGCGAACGCCTGGGCGAACTGCAGCACCTGGAAGCCCAGCTGCGCCGCCGCGACCGCCTGCACGCCCTGGGCGAAGTGGCCATGGGCCTGGCCCACGAGATCCGCAACCCCCTGGGCATCATCAAGACCGCCACCCAACTGCTGCACCGCCGCGCCGACCTGCCCGAAGGCGACAAGCGCCACCTGGAATACGTGATCAGCGAAGTCAGCCGGATCAACGACCTGATCACCGACTTCCTCGACTTCGCCAAGCCCAGCGCGCCGATCCGCTCGACCCAGCTGGCGCGGCCGCTGGTGGAGGAACTGATCGGCTTCTGCGAGCCGGAACTGGCCAGCCACAAGATCGACGCGCAGATCGATGACCAGGCGCCGGGCGCGACCCTCTACGCCGACGCCCGCCAGCTCAAGCAGGCCTGCCTGAACCTGATCCTCAACGCCATCGACGCCATGCCCGCGGGCGGGCGCCTGACCCTGGGCATCGCCCAGGACGCCGAGCACACCATCCTGCGGGTCACCGACACCGGCCAGGGCATCGAGCCGGACATGCTCGAACGCATCTTCACCCCCTTCGTCACCACCAAGGCCTCGGGCACCGGGCTGGGCCTGGCCAAGGTGTTCTCGATCATGGAAAACCATGACGGGCACATCGAATGCAGCAGCGAAATAGATGCCGGCGCCACCTTCAGCCTGTACATTCCGGCCAAGGGTGAGGACGACGAAGATGATGAAGATGAGCAAAAGGCACAGTCATGACGCATAACCTGCTGGTGGTCGACGACGAGCCCAAACTCTGCGACCTGCTGTCCTCGGCGCTGAGCCAGGACGGTATCCAGGTGTTCACCGCCGGCAACGGCCTGCATGCGCTCAAGGTGCTGGAGCAGGAAGAGATCGACCTGGTGATCAGCGACTGGCGCATGCCCGGCATGGACGGCCCGCAGCTGCTGGCCGAGATCAAGCAGCGCTACCCGCAGATCCCGGTGATCGTCATGACCGCCTACAGCACGGTGAAAAACGCCGTGCAGTCGATGCGCAACGGCGCCTACGACTACATCGCCAAGCCCTTCGACATCGACGAGCTGGACATCACCGTCAGCAAGGCCCTGCAGTTTCGCGACATCCTCAAAGATAACCAGCGCATGCGCGCCGAGCTCGACGAGCACCGGCAGTTCGACAGCCTGGTGGGCGACAGCCCAACTTTCCGCCAGGTCCTGCAAGCGGTGGACTCGGTGCGCGAAAGCAACGCCACCATCCTGCTGACCGGCGAAAGCGGCACCGGCAAGGAGATGGTCGCCCGGGCCATCCACCAGCACGGCAACCGCGCCAACAAACCCTTTGTCGCGGTCAACTGCGCGGCAATCCCCGAAGGCCTGCTGGAAAGCGAAATGTTCGGCCATCGCAAGGGCGCCTTCACCGGCGCCGTGGCGGACCGGGTCGGGCGCTTTCAGCAGGCGGACAAGGGCACGCTGTTTCTCGATGAGGTCGGCGACATGCCGCTGGCCCTGCAGGCGAAGATCCTGCGCGCCTTGCAGGAGCGGGTGATCGAACCGGTGGGCGACCCGCGCGAGCGCAAGGTCGATGTGCGGGTGATCGCCGCCACCAACAAGAACCTGCTGGAGGCGGTGGCCAACAAGGAGTTTCGCGAAGACCTGTATTACCGCCTCAACGTGTTCCCGATCCCCCTGCCCGCCCTGCGCGAGCGGGTCGAGGATATTGCGCCCCTGGCCCGGCATTTCGCCCACACCCTGGGCGCCACCGCCGGCAAACGCATCACCGGTTTCAGCCCGCAGGCCCTGCAGGCGATGGCCAACTATGCCTGGCCGGGCAATATCCGCGAACTGCAGAACTGCGTCGAACGCGCGACCATAGTCGCCGCAGGCGCGGTGATCGAGGAAAGCGACCTGCCGGGTTATCTGTTTACCTCACCGCAGGTAAACGCAGGGGCCAGCTCCCTGCCCGGCGACAGCCTCAGCGTGCCCAGCGACCTGGACGCGGCCCTGGCCGAAGTGGAGAAGGCCTATATCCTCGCCGCCCTGCAACAGAGCAACGGCGTGCAGGCCGCCGCCGCGCAGCTGATCGGCATTTCCGAACGCAGCTTCTGGTACCGCCTGAAGAAGCTCGGGATCCAGGTCGACAAGATCGTCCGCTAAGGGCTCAGCCTGAAGTTCTACTGCCCGTAGATTTTCTGCAGCTGCTCTTCGCTGAACGCATCCTCGAAGGCCACCGGCACTGACTTCACCGCGCCCTGCAGATTGCGGTAGCGCGAGTAACTGCCACTACCCGCCAACTGGTAACCACGTTCGACCACCCGCTGGCCGTCCAGCACGTAACGCAGGGTTTCCTGGGCCGCCGGCCTCGACGCCGGCTGGTTCAGGTCGGCCGCCAGCACCCGCATCGACTCCCTGACACACTCGTCGAGCAAGGCCAGCACCTTATCCAGCTCCAAACCGCCGTCATCGATGCACTGCGCACCGCAGCGACGGAATGGCTGGCTGACCACTTCGATCCGGGTGCGGTACAGCGCGGAGCCCGCGATATCCTCGAGCCGAACCTGATTGATCAGCACAAAACTGCCGCGATCCGGCCCCAGCATCAGCTTGGGCTCGACCAGCAAGCGGGCGGTGATTGCCCCCTCGCCCTGCTTCAGGCCGGCAGCTTGTGAAGCCTCCTGATAGCGCTGTTGCAGGCGTGTCTGCAACGGCTGTCCACCGAGCAACGTGGCCATCGGCCGTGACTCGTTGTGCGCGGCCTGTTCGGCCTCGCGCTGCAAACTGCCGCTGCCCATTTGCGTATTGATCAGGCTGGCCACCAGCACTCCGGCCAGGCCGGCACTGGCCCCGGAGCTTTGCAGCAGGGTATTGCTGGAGGACGCGGCGCGGGTCGCGTCCTTGATATCGATCACCGTGCTGGCGCCGACGAAGTCCTGCTCGTTGAGCAGCACCTCGAGCTTGAGCCCATGGCTCTGCACATAGGGCAACGCCCCCTGATCCTTGAAGCCGGCCGGCGGCAGTGCTTTCTGCGCACAGCCGCCTGACGCCAGCAACAACGCCAGGACGACAGCCAACCGGCCCGTCATTGCGAGAACGGTGTGATCATTTGCTGGCGGCTGCTGTCCATGGCCTGGTAGAAGGCGTTGGACAGGTTGGCGTAGTTCGGCTCATCCCACTCGCCCTGGGCCGCCTGCACCGCGGCGAACGGCTGGAACCACAGCAGTTTGTTGTCGGCCAGGTCGACCACCATGCCCTGCCCACCCACTTGGGCCATCGGCACGCTGGTCGGGACCAGGCTGTAGTAGCTGCGAGTGGCACCGGTCACGAAGACGTTCACCAGCAACAGGCGATCGACCCCATACATGGCTTTCATCGGAGTCATGTCCTTGGTCATGTAGCCTTCGCGGAACGAGATGTTTTTGTAATTCTTCAGGTCGATCTGGTCGATGATGCGCTTGGCCTTGTAGCCCTTGGCTTGCAACTTGGCCACGATCACGTCCGGCAGGGTGTCGAGGTCGCGCACTTCCCAGGTCTTGACGTTGTCGCTGAGCTTGCTGTTGACGCCCTTGTTGATAGCCACGTCCAGCAACCCCTGGCTACCCGTCAGCATGAGTTCGGGAGCAGGCAACACAGTGATGGCCACGCCGATAGTCGGCTCCTTGGCCCCCCAGAACTGCTGGTCCAGGGCAATAGGCTGCTGCACGTTGGCACAGCCGGTGAGTGCCAGGCAGGCCAACAAAGTCAGCACGCCCCAGGTACGCAAGATACGAAAACTCATGAATCAATTCCCTATGAATTAAGAATGACGCTGCCTGTGTCGGCCATCATTGCAAAAACCATAGTGGCACATTGATATATTTTTCTATTCCCCCCAGGTGCGGCCTGCCGCTCCAACCATCTGCTCCGCCACGGACCTGTAGGAGCGAAGCTTGCTCGCGATAGCGGTACATCAGGCACACCGCAGTGCCCCAATCGCCGGCAAGCCTGGCTCCTACAGAAGCCAAGCTCGACACCGTCCTGTAGGAGCGAGGCTTGCCCGCGATGGTCGTCAACGATGACGCGGCGCCTCTGAAACAACGCGGCGCCTATGGGTTCATCGCGAGCAAGCTCGCTCCTACAACAGGAATCGATTTACAAAAGGTTCGGCGCGGGCAGCGGATCGATCTGCGCCCAGTGCGAGGTGTCTTCGCGATGGCGTTGCAGGTAGGGCAGCACCGCCGCCAGCAACGGCGCCTTGAAGGCTTCCTGGAAACGATGGGCCAGGCCCGGGATCAGCTTCAGCTGGCTGCCCTGGATATGCGCGGCCAGGTGTACGCCGTGCATCACCGGCAGCAGCGGATCGGCGGTGCCATGCACCACCAGGGTCGGCACCCGCAGCTGGTTGAGCAGGGCCACCCGGCTCGGTTCGGCGAGGATCGCCATGATCTGGCGCTTCACCCCTTCCGGGTTGAAGGCACGGTCATAGGACAGCGCCGCCTGGTGCAGCAGCGACTGGCGATCATCGGTGACCTGCGGGCTGCCGAGGGCGGCCAGCAGATCAGCCTGTTGCTCCAGCGCCGCCTCACGGTTCGGCGCGCCGCGCCGCGACAACAGCTGCACCAGGGCCTCGTTGGGCGCCGGCAGGCCTTCGGCGCCGGAGCTGGTCATGATCAGGGTCAGGCTCTCGACCCGTTGCGGCGCCATGGCCGCCAGGTGCTGGGCGATCATCCCGCCCATGCTCGCGCCCAGGACATGGAACTGCTCGACCTGCAGGGCATTCATCAGGCCCAGGGCATCATCGGCCATATCGGTCAGGCTGTAGGGCGCGGCCACCGGCAGGCCGAGCTTGTAGCGCAGTACCTCAAACGTCAGGTTGGCGCTGGCCGGCGCCTGGCGCCAGGTGGACAGGCCGACATCGCGGTTGTCGTAACGGATCACCCGGAACCCCTGCTGGCACAGGGCAACGACCACTTCGTCCGGCCAGTGGATCAACTGCCCGCCCAGGCCCATCACCAGCAGCAGGGCCGGATCGGAGGCACGGCCGATGCTCTGGTAGGCCAGGCTCACCTGCTCCAGTTCGACCCTTTGGGTCGGTACGTTGACATCGCAGCGAGACGCCGCCTGAGACGGCAGGCCGAGCAGCAGCGCGGCCAGGAAAACAGTCGTTGAAAAAAATCTTGCCCACATGAAGAAACACCGAAACGCAGAAGCCCAGTAGAGCGCGAGTCTGATGAACTTTGATCGAGCGCGCTGCCACAGTTACGTGACAGTTTGATGAAGATTGCCCAGTGGTCATAAAACCTGTAGCCGCTGCCGCAGGCTGCGATCGGCCCGAAGGGACGCAGCGATCTTGAACCCGCTGAAGGCCTTCGGCCTTATCGCAGCCTGCGGCAGCGGCTACAAAAGCCCGCGGCATCGTGTCCCGGCCCACTGTAGGAGCGCAGCTTGCTCGCGATGGTGGTGAACGATGACGCGGTGTTCCTGACGCAGCGCGGCGCCTGTGGGCTCATCGCGCGCAAGCTGCGCTCCTACAGGGATTGGTGTTGGCTGGGATCAGGCCTGCTGGTTACGCAGCTGGCGGGCGGCGGCGACCATGTTGACCAGGGCGGCTTCGGTTTCCGGCCAGGCGCGGGTCTTCAGGCCGCAGTCCGGGTTGACCCACAGGCGCTCGGCGGGGATGCGCCGGACCGCCTTGCTCATCAGCTTGACCATCTCGGCGGTGTCCGGCACCCGTGGCGAGTGGATGTCATACACCCCCGGGCCGATGTCGTTCGGGTAGTCGAAGGCCTCGAAAGCCTCCAGCAGCTCCATGTCCGAACGCGAGGTCTCGATGGTGATCACGTCGGCATCCATGGCGGCGATGGCCTGGATCACGTCGTTGAACTCGCTGTAGCACATGTGGGTGTGGATCTGAGTGTCGTCGCGCACCCCCGAGGCGGTCAGGCGGAAGGCTTCCACCGCCCAGTCCAGGTACGGCTGCCAGTCCGCCCGGCGCAGCGGCAGGCCTTCGCGGAACGCCGCTTCGTCGATCTGCACGATCTTGATCCCGGCCTTCTCCAGGTCCACCACCTCATCGCGCAGGGTCAAGGCCAGTTGCCGGGCCTGCACTTCACGGGACACGTCCTCGCGGGGGAAGGACCACATCAGCATGGTCACAGGCCCGGTGAGCATGCCCTTCATCACCTTGTCGGTCAGGCTCTGAGCGTAACTGATCCAGTCCACCGTCATGGCCTGCGGGCGGCTCAGGTCGCCGTAGATCACCGCCGGTTTCACGCAGCGCGAACCGTAGCTCTGGACCCAGCCGAAGCGGGTGAACAGGTAGCCGTCCAGTTGCTCGGCGAAGTACTCGACCATGTCGTTGCGCTCGGCCTCGCCATGCACCAGCACGTCCAGCCCCAGGCGCTCCTGGACCTGCACCGCATGGCGGATTTCGCAGCGCATGGCGTCGGTGTAATCGTTGTTCGACAGCTTGCCCTGCTTGAATGCCTGGCGGGCCAGGCGGATCGAGGCGGTCTGCGGGAACGAACCTATGGTGGTGGTCGGGAACACCGGCAACTTCAAGCGGGCGTGCTGCTGGGCAATACGCTGGGCAAAGGGCGAATGACGCTGGCTGTCGGCGGCGCTGACCGCCTTGAGCCGCGCCTGGACCTCGGCCTTGTGGATCCGCGGCGACTGCGCGCGACTGGCCTGCACCTGGCGGCTTTCGGCCAGGGCCGCTTGCACCGCCGGGGCCTGGGGATGGTTCAGGGCGTCACGCAGCACCGAGATCTCGCCGCATTTCTGCACGGCGAAGGCCAGCCAGCTTTTCAGCTCGGCATCCAGCTGGTCTTCCCGGGACAGGTCCACCGGGCTGTGCAGCAGGGAGCAGGAACTGCTGACCCACAGGTTGTCGCCAAAACGCTCCTGCGCCGCTTGTAGTTGCTGCAGCGCCTGCTCCAGCTCGCAACGCCAGACGTTGCGGCCGTTGACCAGGCCCACGGAAAGAATCTTGTAGGTCGGCAGGCGGTCGAGCACCTGGGTCAGTTGCTCCGGCGCCCGCACGGCGTCGATGTGCAGGCCGTCCACCGGCAGGCCGACGGCCAGCCCGAGGTTGTCCTGCAGGCCGCTGAAGTAGGTGGCCACCAGTTTTTTCAGCGGCGAGTACTGGAGGATGTGGTAGGCCCGCTCGAAGGCGCCCTTCCATTCCTGCGGCAGGTCGAGGGTCAGGATAGGTTCGTCGATCTGTACCCACTCCACGCCCTGGGCCTTGAGGCGGTTGAGGATCTCGCCGTAGACCGGCAGCAGGCGCTCCAGCAGTTCGAGCTTGTCGAAGTCGTTGCCCTTGGCCTTGCCCAGCCACAGGTAGGTCAAAGGACCGATGATCACCGGCTTGACCCGATGGCCCAGGGCGTGGGCTTCGTCGACCTCGTCGAACAGCTGCACCCAGCTCAGCTTGAACGACTGGTCGGCGCTGAATTCAGGGACCAGGTAGTGGTAGTTGGTGTCGAACCACTTGGTCAGTTCCTGGGCGTACTGGGTCTTGCCGTGCTCGCCGCCACAGCAGCCAGCCGAGGCACCGCGGGCCATGGCGAACAGGGTGTCGAGGGTCGGCTGGCCCTGGGCGTCCTGGCTGCTGGCGAAGCGCTCGGGAACCACGCCGAAGGTCAGCGAGTGAGTCAGCACCTGGTCGTACCAGGCAAAGTCGCCCACCGGCAGCAGGTCGATGCCGGCGTCCTTTTGCAGCTGCCAGTGCCTGGCCCGCAGCTGGCGTCCGACGTCTTGCAGCGCCTGCCGGTCGAGGTCGCCCTTCCAGTAGGATTCGAGGGCTTTTTTCAGTTCGCGGTCGGCGCCGATGCGCGGAAAACCAAGGGTGTGGGCCAAGGCCATGGGTGGGTTCCTCCCTGTAAAAGATGGCGCTATTGTCGACAGCCAGGACAACATGAGACAAACTCAACCTTTTCGTGTTGATCACAAAATTCATTCATGGAGACCCTGGTGCTCGAAATCCGTCACCTGAAGACCCTGCACGCCCTGCGCGAAGCCGACAGCCTGGTCGAAGCCGCCGAACGCCTGCACCTGACCCAGTCCGCCCTGTCCCACCAGTTCAAGGAACTGGAAGAGCGCATGGGCATGCCGCTGTTCGTGCGCAAGACCAAGCCGGTGCGCTTCACCAGCGCCGGCCTGCGCCTGCTGCAACTGGCGGACGCCACCCTGCCGTTGCTGCGCGCCGCCGAGCGGGACATCTCCCGCCTGGCCGGCGGCACCGCAGGCCGTCTGCACATGGCCATCGAATGCCACAGCTGCTTCCAGTGGCTGATGCCGACCATCGACCAGTTCCGCGACGCCTGGCCGGAAGTCGAGCTGGATTTGGCCTCGGGTTTCTCCTTCGCCCCGCTGCCGGCCCTGGCCCGCGGCGACCTGGACCTGGTGGTGACCTCCGACCCGGTGGAACTGGCGGGCATCACCTACGTGCCGCTGTTCACCTACGAGGCGATGCTCGCAGTGGCCAACCAGCATCGCCTGGCCAGCAAGCCCTACATAGTTCCGGAAGACCTGCTCAGCGAAACCCTGATCACCTACCCGGTGGAGCGCGACCGCCTGGATATCTTCACCCGCTTCCTGGAACCGGCCGACATCGAGCCGGCCCAGGTCCGCACCTCGGAGCTGACGGTGATGATGATGCAGCTGGTGGCCAGCGGCCGTGGCGTGTGCGGCATGCCCCACTGGGCGCTGCATGAATACAGCTCGCGGGGTTATGTGAAGGCCAAGCGCCTGGGGGAAAAAGGCCTGTTCGCCACGCTGTACGCGGCGATCCGCGCCGACATGCTGGATGCGCCCTATATGCGCGACTTCCTGCTGACCGCCAAGGACACCTCGTTCTCGACCCTGGACGGGGTCAGCGCGGTGCGTTGAAGGGCGGCGGCCGTCTGTATCTGTCGGAACAGCGGGTCGACGCTCGATGACTCAGGATAATCGTCAACCTTGAGCGGTGTTTCTGGCGCATCGCGGCGCTCTCGGGTTTATCGCGAGCAAGCTCGCTCCTACAGGGGATAGCGGAGTTCAGAGGGGGGAGATGACTTCACGCCACAGGTGAAGCTTGTCGAAATACTCGACGCCCACCCGCACCGCCAGCGGCTCCAGGCCGAACTGGACGAAACCGCAGCGCTGGTACAGCACCAGGGCGGCCTCGTTGCCGGCGGTGACCGTCAGTTGCACCAGCCGCACCCCGGGGCGTTGGCGCGCCTCCTGCAGCAGCGCCTGGACCAGCCGGTAGCCCAGGCCGCTGTGGCGATAAGGCTGCGCCACATACAGGCCGAACAGCGTGGCCTTGTGCCGGGCTTTTTCCCGGACCTCGAACGCCAGCCCGACGATGCCCACCAGCTCGCCGCCCTCGAAAGCCCCCAGCAACAGGTCCAGCGGGCTGCTCAGCCGCGACTCCCACCAACTCAGGGGCATCGCCGCGCGTTCGGCGACGCTGGAAGTAAAGGCCTGCGGATGGCGCTCGTAGGCTTCGAGCATCAGCGCACGGTAGGCGGCGGCGTGACTGGCATCGAGGCGCTGGATGGACATGTTCAGTCGAGGGTCCTGGGCCCGGTGGTGAACGAGGCAGTCTTGATCCGCCCCGCCTCTACTTCATAGATCGCCACGGTTTCCAGGGTGCCGGGGCCTTCGGCGAACGTCCGGGTGACCATTTCATGGTCGATCACCACCTGGCCCATCACCGCTCGCGAAAGCAGCCTGGCATGCAGGTTCGGCTCCTGGAAACGCTCGACCGCCCGGGCGCGGATCTCGGCGTGACCGCTGGCCAGCAGCGTCGCCGGATGCCCGTACTGGCGAGCGTCCTCGGCATAGGTCGCCAGCCAGGCCTCCAGGTCGCGCCGGTCATAGGCTTCGAGCTGGCGCTGGGCCACAGCCTGCGCAGAAAGATCATCACTCATCGAATCGACTCCCGATCAAGCCGTCTGGCGTTGTTCCAGCAGCAGACGCACCGCCAGCCCGGCCAGCACGAAGCCCATGAAATAACGTTGGGTCGCCAGCCACAGCGGGTTGTGCACGAACCAGGCGGCGATTCCCGAAGCGAACAGTGCGATCAGCAGGTTGACGCTGAAGCTCACGCTGATCTGGGTCAGGCCGAGGATGATGCTCTGGATAAACACCGAACCGTGTTCCGGGCTGATGAACTGGGGAAAGACCGAGAGGTAGAACACCGCAATCTTCGGGTTCAGGGCGCTGGTGAGAAAGCCCATCAGGATCAGCTTGCGCGACGAGTCCGGCGGCAGTTGCTGCGCCTCGAACGGCGAACGCGCGCCCGGCTTCAGGGCCTGCCAGGCCAGCCACATCAGGTACAGGGCGCCGACCCACTTGAGCACTTCATAGGCCACCGGCACCGCCATGAAGACCGCGGTCAGGCCGATCGCCGCGGCGAACAGATGGACGAAGAAACCGGCCACCACGCCGACCAGCGAGGTCACGCCTGCCCGGCGGCCCTGGCAGATCGAACGGGAGATCAGGTAGATCATGTTGGGGCCGGGGGTCAGCACCATCAGCAGCGCTGCGGCGATGAAGATCAACATGTCGTGAAGGGGAATCATGATGGGCAATCCTTTGTCCTTGAAAAATCAGGCCGAGGCCAGTTGCGAGGCGCGATAAAACGGCAAGATCAGGTCGCGTGTCAATGGGGCCAGGGTGAGCTCGTCGGCAACCTGCGGATCGATCCAGCGAACCTCCTCGATTTCCGCCGCGGGCTGTACCTCGTCGGTGTCCAGATCGAGGCGGAACAACTCGGCCTCGACCACAAAACCCGGCTCGTTGGCCGCCGGGGCGGAAAAACGTCCCAGGTAACGGGCGTCGGCCGGATCGATCCGCAGCCCGAGTTCTTCTTCCAGTTCACGGGCCAGGGCCTGGGCCGGCAACTCGCTCGGCTCGATCTTGCCGCCCGGCTGCATGAAGGCCTGGGTGCCGCGCTTGCGCACCAGCAGGGTACGGCCGTCGGGGCCGATCAGCAGGGCCGCGGCGATACGGATAAGGGGGGATGTGGCGCTTGAAAGAGTCATGAAAAACCTGGATCTATTACGCGAGGCGGCAAGGATCCCATGACTGGCGAGGCGGCGTCACGACACAGTCGGCCGCTGTTTTTTCCATACACCCGGCGCCTCGGGCGGCGGGACAAAGCGGGTGCCGCCCAGGCCTTCCATGGACTGGCTGAAATAGAGAAGGGATTGGACGAGAGGATGCAGCTCGCTCCCACAGGGATGCAGGAACGAGCAGGTGCGCGGCAAGGGCCGGGGCCTTCAAGCGTTGCCGGTCTTGCCGGACGAACCGAAAGAAGCGAAACGCTTGTTGAAGCCGGCGATCCGGCCTTCGGACTGGGTCTTGCGCTGCTGGCCGGTGTAGACCGGGTGCGAGGCGCTGGAGACGTCGAGGGTGACATAGGGATAGGTGTTGCCATCGCTGTGGCGCTGGGTGCGGTCGGTGTCCACGGTGGAACCGATCAGGAAGTACACGTCGGCGGCGGTGTCGTGGAACAGCACGGTGCGGTAGGCGGGATGGATATTGGCTTTCATGGGAGTCTCCAGGGGATAGCTAAGGCTGCAATACGTTACACAGTAACATTATTCAATCCTATAAACGAGAACCAGTTGCAATAAGAAAAGCTGCAAATCCTCTATCGCCCCTCGGCAACGCCCGGCTCCAGACGTTCAGGCTTGCCCACGGCAGGTCCCGGCGCCAGTATGCGCAACAGCAACCGACCGCTGATCGGGCGTCGGCGCAATCCGAAAAAGGCAGAATCCATGACCCTCTCGCTGGAAGACATCGCCTGGCACCGCAGCGTCGGCCAACTGATCGACGCCCTCGACCGGCCGAACTTCTGGACCCTGCTGGTGCGCCAGCTGGAGCAGTACCTGGGCTTCGACAGCTGGGTCGCGCTGCTTTTTTGTAACGAACAGGCACCGCGGGTGTTCGCCGAATGCCCGGGGGCGGACGGCAGCCCCGACCAGCTGTTCCAGGACTACCTCAACGGCCTGTACCTGCTCGACCCCTTCTACCTCGCCAGCCGCGAACAGCCGGGGACCGGCCTCTATCACCTGGCCGAAGTGGCGCCCGAAGACTTCGAGCGCACCGAGTACTACCAGCGCTACTTTCGCCTGAACCTGGTGGCCGACGAGGTCCACTTCAATTGCCAGCTCGACGGCGAACGCACCCTGTGCCTGTCCTTGGGTGCCCGGCAGCGTTTCACTCCGCCGCAACTCGCCCTGCTGTCATTGATCCAGCCCTGGGTGGTCAGCCTGCTGCGTCAGCGCCTGGCCCATGAACCGCTGGAACAGCCGGGCGTCGGCACGCCGAACCCGGGCGGCAACTGGCGCAATCGCCTGGAAGATTCGCTGCAACGGCTCAAGGGCACGCAATTGACCGCCCGCGAGCTGGAGGTCGGGCACCTGATGCTCAGCGGTTGCTCCGGCAAGGAGATCGCTCGTAAGCTGCAAATCTCTGCCGAAACCGTGAAAGTCCATAAGAAACACATCTACGGCAAGCTGGGCATCAAGTCCCAGTCCGAGCTGTTTTCGATTTTTCTCCAGGCGCAGAATGCCTGATGCCTGAAGCGGTCATAAGCGCACAGCCGATGCGCCACGGCCGTTCTCTACAACAACAAGATCGTTGGCCACACAAGAAGAATGAGTACCCAAAAACGAAATCTATAGAGTCCGAACCAAGGAAACCGTATGAGCCTGTCCCTCCTGAGCCGCTACGCCTTCTTTGCTGCCTGCGTGATTTTCACCCTCGCCAGCTTGCCCTTTCTCGAACATGACTGGCTCTGGCCAATCACCCTGGTAACCGCCCTGCTCAGCCTGCTGGGCATTTTCGACCTGCTGCAAAGCCCCCACGCGGTACGCCGCAACTACCCGATCCTGGGCAATATCCGCTACCTGGTGGAAGGCATCCGCCCGGAAATCCGCCAGTACCTGCTGGAGTCCGACAGCGAGGCCCTGCCCTTCTCCCGGGCCCAGCGTTCGCTGGTCTATTCCCGGGCCAAGAACGAAAGCGCCGACAAGCCGTTCGGCACCCTGATCGACGTCTATCAGTCGGGTTTCGAATTCATCGGCCACTCCATGCGCCCCGCGCCCCTGAGCGACCCGAGCACCTTCCGTGTCACGGTCGGCGGCCCGCAGTGCAAGCAACCCTACTCGGCCTCGGTGTTCAACATCTCGGCCATGAGCTTCGGCTCCCTCAGCGCCAACGCCATCCGTGCCCTCAACCAGGGCGCCAAGCTCGGCAACTTCGCCCATGACACTGGCGAAGGCAGCATCAGCCCCTACCATCGGGAAAACGGTGGCGACCTGACCTGGGAACTGGGCAGCGGCTATTTCGGTTGCCGCACCAGCGACGGCCATTTCGACCCGGAGCGTTTTGCCCAGCAGGCGCAGAACCCGCAGGTGCGGATGATCGAAATCAAGATGAGCCAGGGCGCCAAGCCTGGCCACGGCGGCATCCTGCCCAAGCACAAGGTGACCCAGGAAATCGCCGACACCCGCGGCGTGCGCATGGGCGAGGACTGCATCTCGCCCTCGAGCCACAGCGCCTTTTCCACGCCGATCGAAATGATGCATTTCATCCAGCAGCTGCGTGAGCTGTCCGGCGGCAAGCCCGTGGGCTTCAAGTTCTGCCTCGGCCACCCGTGGGAGTTCATGGGCATCGCCAAGGCCATGCTGGAAACCGGCATCCTCCCCGACTTCATCGTGGTCGACGGCAAGGAAGGCGGCACCGGCGCGGCACCGGTGGAGTTCACCGACCACATTGGCGCGCCGATGCGCGAAGGCCTGCTGTTCGTGCACAACACCCTGGTGGGCCTGAACCTGCGCGACAAGATCAAGCTCGGCGCCAGCGGCAAGATCGTCAGCGCCTTCGACATCGCCAGCGTGCTGGCCATCGGCGCCGACTGGGCCAACTCGGCGCGCGGCTTCATGTTCGCCATCGGCTGCATCCAGTCGCAAAGCTGCCACACCAACAAATGCCCGACCGGCGTCGCCACCCAGGACAACCTGCGCCAGCGGGCGCTGGTGGTGCCGGACAAGGCGCAACGGGTGTTCAGTTTCCACCGCAACACCCTCAAGGCCCTGGCCGAAATGCTCGCCGCCGCCGGCTTGAATCACCCGTCGCAACTGGAAGCCAGGCACCTGGTGCGGCGCATGTCGGCCACCGAGATCAAGCTGTTCTCGCAGCTGCATGTGTTCCTCAAGCCCGGCGAACTGCTCACCGGCGCGGTCACCGGCGAGTTCTATTCGCGGATGTGGCAACTGGCGCGCGCCGACAGCTTCGAGCCGAACCGCGAAGCCGCGGCCTGACCAGCCACACCCGACGCCCCGCCCTTGCGGTGGGGCGTTACTCATCGATATGCAAAGGACGCAAATCCGTGCTCAAAGTCATCGCCGAAGACTTCATCAAACCCGAACACCTCGACACCGTGCGCCCCTGGTACGCCGAACTGGTGGAGAAAACCCGCCAGGAACCGGACTGCATCGCCTACGACCTGTTCGTCGACCAGCAAGACCCGGGGCACTTCATCTTTATCGAACAATGGCCAGACCGCGCGGCGCTCAAGGCCCATTGCCAGACCGAACACTTCACCCGCCTGGTGCCGCAGATCAACGCCTTCCAGGCCAGGGAATGCCGTGTGCTGCTGATGGATCAGTTCTGATCCAGCGGATAAGGCCAGCGCCTCACCAGTGCAAACTCTTGATCGGCGCCGGCTCCTTCATGACGATAAAACCGTAGTCCCCCAGCAGGTAGATCCGGTAGTAGCGGCTGTCCACCAGCGGTGGATAGCCCTGGTAACCGACCAGGGTCGCATTGCGCCGCCCCCGTTCCGCGACCACGTTGGTGATGCCCACCTTGGGCAGGTTCTCGGCCAGCATGAAGAAGTCGATGTTCAGCAGGTAGTGCAGCACCGGCATCTGCTTGAACGAGCCTGCGGCCGCCAGCAGCCAGTGATCGGAATAGGTCACCGACATATAGATGCGCTTGGCCTCGCGCAGCTGCTGGTGGCTGGTGATGTCGCGTTCAAGGCTCGACAGTGCGCTGGCCACCAGGGTTTTCTGCATCGTCAGCACCCGGCCATAGGCGAACGACAGCGACAGCATCGCCAGCAGCGGTACCATCAGCAGCAGCGGCAAGCGCTCATGGAGCCTCGCCAACGCCAGGTGGCTCAGATAGAACAGCAGCACCAACAGCATCGCGAAGCCCATCAAGGTCCGGGCGCCTTCATTGAAGTCGCGGAAAAACAGCGCGATCCCCGACACCAGCAAGATCACCAGCGGCAATGTCAGCAGGCAGACCAGAGCCATCACGAGCTTTTTCAGGCCGCTGTCCGGCCGCTTGAACAGGTTCGCCGCCAGCCGCACGCAACCGACAAGGGCGCACAGCGCCAGCGCGGCGAACACCCAGGCGAACCCGCCGTGAAACAGCAGCACGACTTTTTCCAGCACCCTGCCGATGTTGACCTGCAGTTGCAGCATGGGCTGCGCCGACCAGTTCAGCAGCAGGGTGCGGGTCTGTTCCATGAAGGGGTAGGCGGTGATGCAATAGATCATCCAGCCCAGGGCTGCCTGGGCGATCTTCCAGCCGATCATTTCCCACCAGCGCGGCCAGGCGGCCTTGTCATTGGCGCCGCGGATCACCTCCAGGCAGCACAGGCCCAGGAACACATTGATGCTGATCTGATACAGCCCGATGGCCAGCGCGACCAGCAAGGCCGGCACCAGCCATTGCAGTACGCGGTACGGGTTGCGATAGGTGATGGCGTAGATCACCGCCACCAGGCTCAGGGCCATGGCCGGGCCGTCGTATTGATAGGACAGGTTCTGCAGAAAGAAGGGGTTGTACCAGAGCGGCAACAGCACCAGGCAGCAGGCCGCCGTCGGCTGCGAGTAGTAGTGGAAGGTCAGGCTGGTCAGTGCCCAAGCCATGGCGAGCGTGGCGATCAGCAGCGGCAAGGGAAAGATGTTCGGCGCAGCATTGCTGAAGGTCAGGACGTTGTAGAACAGCTCGGCAAACAGTCGTCCCTGCTCCGTCCAGGCGGTGCCGGCCGACAGCGAGCGCCAGTTGTCATCGATATAGGGAAAGTCCGCGAGGATCAGCGGCAGCACGTACAACAAGGTGGCGAACAGAAAAAACAGCCAGACCTGGCGGCGTCCGAGTTCCCCACTGAGCAAGCTGCCCATTCTGTCCATGCTAGAGCCCCAGGCGGTCTTTGCCGCCAATGACGTCCTTGATCACGTAGCGCGGCCGATGCTTGGCTTCGATATAGATACGGCCGACGTACTCGCCGAGGATACCGATGCCGATCAACTGCACGCCGCCGAGAAACAGAATGGCGGTCATCAACGAAGGGTAGCCGGGCACGCTGTTGCCGAAGAAAATCTTGTCCAGGACCATGTACACCGCGTAGAGCACGGCAAAAATCGAGATGCCGCCACCGACGTAGGTCCACAACCGCAACGGCACGGTGCTGAACGAGGTGATGCCTTCCAACGCCAGGTTCCACAGCTTCCAGCCATTGAACTTGCTGTTGCCCGCCACCCGCCCGGCGCGCTCGTACTCCACCACCACCGTGGTGAAGCCGGCCCACGACAGCACGCCCTTCATGAACAGCTGATGCTCGGGCAGGGTGCGGATCACATCGACCACCTTGCGATCCATGAGCCGGAAGTCGCCGACGTTTTCCTCGATCCGGGTGTAGGCGATACGGTTCAGCAGGTGGTAGAACAGCGCCGCGCTGCAGCGCCTCAGGTAACTGTCGGCGGCGCGCCCGCGGCGTTTGGCGAGCACCACATCGGCGCCCTTCTGCCACTCCTCGATCAGCCGCGGGATAACGCTGATCGGGTCCTGCAGGTCGACGTCCATGGGAATCACCGCATCGCCAGTGGCGTGTTCCAGCCCGGCGAACAACGCCGGCTCCTTGCCGAAATTGCGCGAGAAGTTGATCAGCAGCACCTGTTCGTCCATCTGCGCCAGGGCCTTGACCTCCTCGGCCGTGCGGTCGGAACTGCCGTCGTTGATAAACACGATCTCGACCTCGCCCTGCTCGAAGCGCAACTCGCGACGCACCGCCTGATAGAACAGGCCGATGGCCTGCTCTTCATTGAAGACCGGAACGATCAGCGAGATCTTCATGGCTCACACTCGCGAAACACCAGGTACTTGGCGAACAGAAACCCTGCCACCAGGCTCAGGGCGGAAAACACCAGCACCGTCAGCAGGCCGGGCAGCCGCCACAGGTCCCCGGCATGTCCGACGCCCAGGCTCAGCGCGCCCATGCCCCCCAGAAACAGCAGATAGCCGCCGACCGACACCTTGGCGGCGAAGGTGAAACGCGCATTCATATAGAAAGAAAACGACGCCGCGACGCAAAAGGCCGCCAGGTTGCTGAGCGCCTGGCTGAGGCCCGCCGCCAGGCTCAGCAAGAAGAACACCAGCCAGTGGATAAAGGTGTTGGCGATGCCGATCACCGTGTATCTGGAGATTCCCTTCCATAAGAGTCTCATTGGTGACACTCCCGCATTGAATGTTGCTCAACCTGTATGGCAGGTTTTTTTGCCCATCGATTGGCGAAATCACTGATCCAGCAGTCTTTCAGACGTGCGGCATCCAAGCCGGCCCGCATGGGCCGTTGTCGTGCAAGCCCTCCTCCCAGGCATCCCATCACCAGGCAGCTTGCTGCCAACAAATTGCATTGATGCATAATTTTATTTGCACAAATGCATATACCAACTAAGGTTACTTCTGAACCCGACCGGAGCAGGCCATCGAGGATGGCGAACCTTTCAAGCCGGTTCGCGGTTTCGAAAGACGCTTCATCGCAACATGCAACAACGACACAAGCTGGACGCTTGTTTTTACTCATGGAGGATGAAAATGTTAACTCTCGAAGACACACCATTCACCCGCACAGGTCCTGCCGAAGCACTGCCACAGTGCCTGGTCGGCACCCTGCTCGACGCCGGACTGAGCGAAGTCGACGACAGCGCGGAACACGCCGCCCTGGCCGCCAGCCTCAACTTCAGCATTCAGCAGCAAACCCAGACCAACTGGTGCTGGGCCGCACTGTCGGCCTCGGTCGGCAACTATTACCGCACCGGTTCCTGGACTCAATGCGGGGTCGCCAACGCCGAACTGGGCCGCAATTCCTGCTGCAACCAGCCGGGACCCTGCAACGTGTACGGCTACCTGGACTCGGCCCTGCAAACCACCCGCAGCTTTGCTGGCATGAGCCAGGGTTCGATCCAACTGTCGGCCATCGACAACCAGATCAACATGGGACGCCCCGTTGGCCTGCGCTGTGCCTGGTTTGGCGGCGGCGCGCACTTTCTGGCGATCTATGGCACCAACGGCAGCTACCTGCTGATTGCGGACTCCATCTACGGTTATTCGACCCGTGCCCTGAACAGCTTCCCCCGCTCGTACAACGGCGGCGGCAACTGGACCCACACTTACTTCACCCGGAAAAACTAAGGAGGGCAGCATGCAACTGACTTATCCCAAGGCACCCGCCAACGGCGCTCAGGTACTGCGCCCGGCTCTCCAGGCCGCCCTGCAGAGCAAAGGCTTCGGCGTCAACCGCCAGTTCGCCCAGGCCACGGCCAGCAAAGTGAGCCTGTCCGAGCCCTACCGCGGCTACTCGCTGAGCCTGGAAGACCTGGCCCAGGGCAAAGGCCTGCAACAGGCCACGCTGGGGGACTGGCATTACCTGGTGTTCAGCGACGGGGTATCGATTGCCGACGCCCAACTGACGGAAGTCGCTGGCCAGGTCGAGTTCTCGTCCCTGAACCACGGCGCCCTGGCGTCGGCCACGGTCAATGCGCTGAACCTGGCGGAAAAGGCGCCGCACCTCAAAGGCCGGACCTTTGAACTGCGTGTGCTGTTCGTCTCGGCGCTGCAGGTGGTGGCGATCTGGCTGCACGCCAGCGATGAAGACGTGCTGATCCCGATCGAGCCGACGCCCAAGCGCCTGGCGAGCACCAAGCTGTACAGCGAGGCCGCGTTGCTGGCCCTGCTGGCGCCTGCCGCCCAGCAAGCGAAAGCCGCGTTCGACGCGGACACCACAGGGCTGTTGGGGAGCTGACCGTGTACGGCGATCGAGCTGCGGTGAACAGGTGGTTGCAACACTGAAACCTGGAGCCGCAGCAAGATCGCCCGCATAAAAAAGCCCCGGTCACTGACCGGGGCTTTTTGTTTTATCGCCTGCCGGGGTTACGACACCGAACGCACCGCGCCCTGTTGGGCATTGTTCGGTTGCAGCTTGAACAGGTAGAACAGCACCGTCAGCAGCACCAGGAACGCCGGGCCCACATACAGCGCCACGCGGGTGTCCGGGAAGTAGGCCATCAGCCCCACCACCAGTACCAGGAACGCCAGGGCCAGGTAGGAACTGACCGGGTACAGCCACATGCGGTATTTCAGGCCGGCACGTTCCGAGGCGCTCAGGCCTTTGCGGAACTTGAGCTGGGCCAGGAGGATCATCACCCAGGTCCAGATCGCGCCGAAGGTGGCGATGGACGTCACCCAGACGAACACTTTCTCCGGTACCAGGTAGTTCAGCAGCACACCCAGCAGCAAGGCGAAGATCGACAGCAGCAGCGCGCGACGCGGTACGCCGTTGTTCGAGGTCTTGGCGAAACCGGCCGGGGCCTGGCCGTTCTGCGCCAGGCTGTAGAGCATGCGCCCGGTGCTGAAGATGCCACCGTTGCAGGACGACAGCGCGGCGGTGATCACCACGAAGTTGATGATGCCGGCGGCGGTCTTGATGCCCAGGCGCTCGAAGGTCATCACGAACGGGCTGCCCTGGGTGCCGATTTCGTTCCAGGGGTAGATCGACAGGATCACGAACAACGCGCCCACATAGAACAGCAGGATGCGCCAGAACACCGAGCCGATGGCGTTGGGAATGGTCTTCTGCGGGTTCTTCGCTTCGCCGGCGGTGAGGCCGATCATCTCCACGCCCAGGTAGGCGAACATCACCATCTGCAGGGACATCAGCACGCCGGTCATGCCGTTGGGCATGAAACCGCCGTGGGTCCACAGGTTGGAGATGCCCAGCGCCACGCCGTCATTGCCGAAACCGAAGGCGATGATGCCGACGCCGCCGATGACCATGGCGATGATGGTGACGATCTTGATCAGGGCGAACCAGAACTCGAACTCACCGAAAGCCTTGACCGCGATCAGGTTGATCGAACCCATGCTCACCAGGGCCGCCAGGGCCCAGATCCAGCGCGGCACATCGGGGAACCAGATACCCATGTACACCGCCACCGCGGTGATTTCCGCGACGCAGGTCACCAGCCACAGGAACCAGTAGTTCCAGCCAGTGAGGAAGCCCGCCAGCGGGCCCAGGTAGTCTTGCGCGTAACGGCTGAAGGAACCCGCGACCGGGTTATGCACGGCCATCTCGCCGAGGGCGCGCATGATCACCAGGATCGCCAGGCCGCCGAGGATGTAGGACAGCATGATGGCCGGGCCGGCCATTTCGATGGCCTTGGCCGAACCGAGGAACAGGCCGACACCGATACAGGCGCCGAGCGCCATCAAGCGAATATGCCGTTCGCCGAGTTCGCGTTTCAGCGGGCCGCCTTGAGCGGTCTCGCCTTGGGGCAGGTGGTTGCCAACTGGCATGGGGTACAACCTCATCTTGTTATTGGATATGAGCCACCGAGTCTGTAAGGCACGGACGGATAACCCGTACCAACCAGATCGGATCGACCTTGTGGGCCGATACGTCTTGTAGGACAAATCCTGCAAGATCAGTGGGGCGTGCAGTATAAAAAGCTGACGACAGGCTTTTTCACTCTATAAACAGCTAAATTCAGAGAGAAGTCTCGGTATTTTCCGGTTTTGCGAAGTGGCATCACCTGGATTTTTTGCCATTTGTCATTTTTGAACGGCGCCGAGTATTGCACAGCCATGGTGCAGCGTCATGCCCCTACCTAGGGCGTATTTACCGGTCGTAACGGCTCTATCTCGCCCCTCTCCCGCCTGCATCCGAACACCTGCCGAAGCGATCTGACGCCTGCCGACAATCCATGCCCCCCACAAAACCTGTAGGAGCGAAGCTTGCTCGCAATGGCGGCACCTCAAGCCACGAGCAAGTCCCCCTGCAGCGGAAACGGCAGGTAACTGATGAATGCTTTCAGGCCGATCACAAATTTTTCACCATTGCCCGCCACCGTCTAAGCTTCAGACAAGTCCGATCAATCTGCGTGAATGGATCAGTCGACTATGGGTGCTTTACGGCAGACCGATTCGAGTAAAAAAGTAGTGCCAACTGATCGCGTGGAAGAAGCGCCTATCCCTGAAAAATCCCATTCAAGCCGGCTTTGGTGGCGGCTGTTCTGGCTATTGCTGCTCATGGCACTGATCGCCCTGGGCTTTGCTGCGTCCAAGGAAATGCGCACCTCGAAACTGCAGGCGCGCGAGCTCAGCAAGTTTGCCACGGACCTGAACTATTCCATGGCGCCCGGGCCCAGCGATGCCATCGTCTACCCCGGCGCCGGCCCCTTCGACAAACGCCTGGGCTACAGCGCCCTGGATGATTTCCTGGCGCGCCTGCTCAAGCGCGGTTACGTGGTAGAGGCCCAGACCCGCTTCTCCCCCGCGTTGATGAACTACAGCGAAAACGGCTTCTTCGTCCCCTATACCGAGAAGATTCAGGCCGGGCTGTCGATCACCGATTGCCGCGCGGCGCCGCTCTATCAATTCAAGTACCCGCAGCAGCTCTATTCGAACTTTGCCGCCATCCCGCCGGTGATGGTGCGCAGCCTGCTGTTCATCGAGAACCGCGAATTGCTCGACCCCGACCAGCCCCTGGCCAACCCGGCGGTGGACTGGCCGCGCTTTGGCAAGGCCGCCTGGTCGCAAGTGGCCAAGCTCCTGCACCTGCCCGGGCAGACGGCGGGCGGCAGTACCCTGGCGACCCAGCTGGAAAAGTACCGGCACTCGCCGGACGGCCTGACCGTGTCCGGTGCGGAAAAGATCCGGCAGATGATTTCCGCCAGCGTGCGCGCCTACCAGGGCGGCCAGCAGACTCTAGAGGCCCGGCGTCGGATCATCCGCGACTACCTCAACAGCGTGCCGCTGTCGGCGGTGCCCGGCCACGGTGAAGTGCATGGCATGGCCGAAGGGCTGCGGGTCTGGTACGGCGCCGACTTCGCCCAGGTCAACGCGCAGCTGGCGAGCACCGCCAGCGATCCGCAGAGCCTGGCACAACGCGGCCTGGCCCTGCGCCAGGTGCTGTCGTTGATGATCGCCCAGCGCCGGCCTTCGCATTACCTGTCCAAAGGTCGCCAGGAGCTGATCGAACTCACCGACAGCCATATCCGCATCCTGACCCAGAGCGGTGTGATCGACCCGCCGCTGTCGGCCGCCGCCCTGGCCAGCAAGGCCAGCTTCCGCGACTGGGTGCAGCAACCGACGATCCAGCCGATCGAAACCAACAAGGGCATCAGCGTCGCCCGCAGCCGCCTGGCCGGCCTGCTCAACCGGCCGCTGTACGACCTCGACCGTCTCGACCTGTCCGCCACCAGCACCCTGCAAAGCGAGCTGCAGCGCCAGGCCACCGAGTACCTCAAGCACCTGGCCGACCCGGTGTTCGCCGCCGAGATCGGCCTGCTCGGCGAACGCCTGCTGACCCCTACCAGCACTACCCAGGTGCGCTACAGCTTCACCCTGCTGGAACTGACGCCGGACGGTTCGCGGGTACGGGTCCAGACCGACAGCACCGACCAGCCCTTCGACATCAACGAAGGCAGCAAGCTGGAGTTGGGCTCCACCGCCAAGCTAAGGGTCCTGACCACCTACCTGCAGATCATTGCCGAACTCTATGAGCAGTACGGCGCCGAAACCCCGGCGGTGCTGAAGAAAGTCGAGATCGCCGAACAGGACCGCCTGAGCCGCTGGGCCGTGGACTACCTGATCCAGAACAACGACCGCAGCCTGCCGAAAATGCTCGAGGCGGCCCTGGACCGCAAATACTCGGCCAGCCCCGGCGAGAGTTTTTTCACCGGCGGCGGGCTGCACACCTTTCATAACTTCCGCAAGGAAGACAACGGCCGCATGCCGACCCTGCGCGATGCCCTGCGCGAATCGATCAACCTGCCCTTCATCCGCCTGATGCGCGACCTGGTGCGCTACAGCACCTACGCCGGCCCGAGCAACAGCGCCAACCTGCTCAAGGATGACGGCGACCCGCGACGCCAGGAATACCTGGCCAAGTTCGCCGACCGCGAGGGCACCTCCTTCCTCCTGCGGTTCTGGAAGAAGTACCGCAACAAGGACACCCAGGCACGCCTGGACACCTTCCTCGACAGCATGCACCCGACGCCGATCCGCCTGGCCGCCGTGCACCGCTACCTGCTGCCGGAAGCCAGCCAGGAGAGCTTCAACAGTTTCATTCGCTCGCACCTCAAGGGCGCCAAGCTCACGGAGAAACTCACCGACGAGCGCCTGGACAAGCTCTACTACAGCTACGGCCCCGGCTCCTACGACCTGCCCGACCAGGGCTATATCGCCAAGGTGCACCCGCTGGACCTGTGGCTGCTCGGCTACCTGCTGAACAACCCCGACGCCAAGTTCAGCCAGATCGTCAAGGCCAGCGAGTTCGAACGCCAGGAGGTCTACAGCTGGCTGTTCAAGAGCCGGCACAAGAGCGCGCGGGACAGCCGCATCCGCACCATGCTGGAGATCGAGGCGTTCCTCGACATTCACCAGCGCTGGCAGAAAGTCGGCTACCCCTTTGACCACCTGGTGCCCTCGCTGGCGACCGCCATCGGCAGTTCCGGCGATCGTCCCGCGGCGCTGGCCGAACTGGTCGGCACCATCCTCAACGACGGCGTGCGCATGCCGACCCTGCGCATCGACAGCCTGCATTTCGCCGCCGATACGCCTTATGAAACCAAGCTGATCAACGACCCGGCCGAGGGCAAGCGGGTGATGCCTTCGGAAGTGGCCACCGCGCTGCGCGGTGCCCTGTCGCAAGTGGTGGACGCCGGTACCGCCAAGCGCCTCTCCGGCAGCTTCAAGCTGGCCGACGGCACCCCGCTGGCCATGGGCGGCAAGACCGGCACCGGCGACAACCGCATCGAGGCCATCGGCTCCGGCGGGCGGATTCTCAGTTCGAAATCCATCAACCGCACCGCCACCTTCGTGTTCTATATCGGCGAACACCACTTCGGCACCCTGACCGCCTATGTGCCGGGCGCCTCGGCCCAAGGCTTCAAGTTCACCTCGGCCTTGCCGGTCCAGGTGCTCAAGGGCATGGCGCCGATCCTCACGCCGTACCTGCAACCGGACAGCAACACCCAATGCCTGGGCAGCCTGGCCCAACGCTGAAACGTCCCCCCGCCCATAGCCGCCTGTAGCCGCTGCCGAGCCCGCGAGGCTGCGCTCGAGGACGCAGTCCTCGCAAAACCAGCCACCGCCGTTGTAGCTGCCGAAACGCGGTTGCCCGGTTTGCGGCCGCTTCGCGACCGATCGCAGCCTCACTGCGCTCGGCAGCGGCTACAGCCATACCCCTCACATTGATTCTCCGACCAACGGCTGGCCTGTCTGGCGCAGAAATACTTGCGCAGTTTTTAAGATATATCTTAAGTTATGTCTTAACCAAGCAGGAGAAAGAGAAAATGAGAGAACATCACCACCCCCACCGCGAGTACGGCGACGGCCACGACGGTTTCGAAAAACGCCCCGGGCGCGAACGCGGCGGCCGCGGCCCGCGAGTCTTCGCCCCCGGCGACCTGAAGCTGCTGTTGCTGGCGCTGATCGCCGAGCAGCCGTGCCACGGCTATGACCTGATCCGCCAGATCGAAGGCATGTTCGATGGCGCCTACAGCCCCAGCCCGGGCGTGATCTACCCGACCCTGACCTTCCTCGAAGAAAGCGAATTGATCAGCGGCGACGCCGAAGGCGGGAAAAAACGCTACAGCGTGACCGAGGCCGGTCGTCTGTCATTACAGGACCAGGCGATTGCCCTGGACGGCGTGCGCATGCGCATCGACGTCAGCAAGCGCTCGCTGCGCGGCCATGATCGCCCGGCGGAAATCCACGAGGCGGTGCACAACCTGCGCCACGCCCTGCAGATGCACCACGGCCGCTGGAACCCGCAAGAAATCCTGCGGGTCCGCGACCTGCTGAACAACACCGCCCGCGCCATCGTCGACGGCCCGGCCACCCCTTCTGCTCAGGAGTCAGCTGAATGAGCGCAGACAATTCGCTATCGATTCATCGGGTCAGCCACGAAATCAAACGCCGCCGCCTGGAAGTGCTGCGGGTGGTGGACCTGACCCCGCGCATGCGCCGCATCACCCTGGGCGGGCCGGAACTCGCCGGCTTCATCAGCCTGGGCAGCGACGACCATATCAAGCTGCTGTTCCCACAGAACGCCGAACAGCAGGCCGCCCTGGAAACCCTGGTACTGGGCCCGGGCAAGGACAACGGCGTGATGCCGGCCATGCGCGACTACACGCCACGGCGCTACGACCTGGACATCGGTGAACTGGAGATCGACTTTGTCCTGCACGGCGACGGCCCTGCCTCGACCTGGGCCGAGCAGGCCAAGCCCGGCCAGTTCCTGCATATCGGCGGGCCTCGCGGCTCGATGATCGTGCCGGACATCTTCGACAGCTACCTGCTGATCGGCGACGAAACCGCGCTGCCAGCCATTGCCCGGCGCCTGGAAGAACTGCCGGCCGGGCGCCGGGTACTGGCGGTGATCGAGATCCAGGATGCGGCCGAGCGGCAGGTGCTGGAGAGCGCGGCGCAGGTCGAGGTGATCTGGGTCGAGCGCGACGGCGGCCAGCAGGACCTGATCAGCACCGTGCGCGGGCTACAGATGCCGAGCGGCAAGCTGTACGCCTGGGTGGCCACGGAAAGCAAAGTCTCGCGGCAGATTCGCCGGGTGCTGCTGGACGAGCACCGACTCGACGACGAGTTCGTGAAGGCCGCCGGTTATTGGCGCCTGGACAGCAGCGAAGAAGAATAAACGGCGGCTTTACCGCCTATCGCGGGCAATCGAGCGTCGACCGGCCGCTCCTACAGACAAGCGCAATCCTGTAGGAGCGAGGCTTGCCCGCGATGACGCCCTTCCCGTCACCGCCCAATCAAACCCGGCGACGCCCCAACCAACGATCCAGCCCGACAATCCCCAGCGCCACCAGCACAAACCCCGCCAGAATCCCCAGCGCATTCACGAACGCCTGCGCATAGCCCAGCTTGTCCACGTCGACAAAAGGATAGGGGTACAACCCCAGCACATGCCCGCGCAGCAGGACATAGGCGAAGTACAGCAGCGGGTAAAGCATCCACCCGGCGACATGCCGCAGCCCCAGGCGGCCCTTGGGCACGCAGCACCACCAGTAGACGAGAAACAGCAGCGGCATCACGTCATGCAGCAACTCGTCCGCCACCCACTGCCAGCCCTGGGGATGCCACAGGTGACGCAGCAACAGGCTGTACGCCAGCCCCACTACCAGAATGCTGACCGCAATACCGCTGCTGACCCAGGGTTGCAGAAAAAACCGCTGCCCGCGGGAGCTGCGCAGGTTCAGGGCACAGGTCAGCACCACCGCCACCAGGGTGTTGGTGAGCACGGTGAAGAAACTGAAAAAATTGATCAGCCCGCCCAGCAGGCTGGCGTCCACCGTCCAGCGCAGATGGAGGATCAGGTACAGCTGGATCGTCAGCCCCGCCCAGCTGAGCAACGCGGCCAATGCGGTGAACAGCCGTTTGCCGCCTGAAGGAAAAACCGGCTCGACAGCCATCGAAGGTCCTTAGAGCGGGCGTTTGGTGCGCTGCAATTTCACGTACAGCTGCTCGACTTTCTCCCGCGCCCAGGGCGTCTTGCGCAGAAAGGTCAGGCTCGACTTGATGCTCGGGTCGCTCTTGAAGCAACGGATATCGATGCGCTCGGCCAACCCCTGCCATTCGTAGTGTTCCACCAGCGCCTTGAGGATCTGTTCCAGGGTGACGCCGTGCAGCGGGTCGTTGTTCGTTGCAGTCATGCCGGGCCTTTGAGCGAGAGAAAAAGGAAGTCGCGCACCTTAGCCGAGGCTTCGTCCCCGTGGAAGGGTGGGTGCGGATCTTGAGTAACTGTAGGTGAGATCCCGCGCGCCGGTGAACCCGTAGGAGCGAGGCTTGCCCGCGATGCAGGCGCC
>NZ_JBQENK010000006.1:232352-245622 GCF_052044735.1 Pseudomonas sp. 22526 | reverse complement strand
CGCTCCTACAGAAAAGGGACGCTGAAAAAGTTCCTTCCTTTTTGCGCCAAAAGAGATGTTATATTGTATCAATACAAAACAAACCCCTGATTCAGACACCTCGCCGTGTCACGCCTGTTCTCTTTTGACTCAAAGCGCGCTGTCCTGCGCTGCCAAGGAATGACCGATGTCCCTCTCTGCCCACCGCCCTTCTCGCTCTCTACTCTGGCGTCTTAGCCCTTTGTCCGCCGCCTTGCTGTTCGCCTCCCAGGCCCACGCCCTGGAGCTGCAACCGCAGGTCATCACCGCCAACCCGCTGGGCAGCCAGCAAACGGCAGCGCCGAGCACAGTACTGGAAGGTGACGAGCTGACCCTGCAACAGCAAGGCAGCCTCGGCGAAACCCTGAATAAGCAGCCGGGCGTGTCCTCGTCCTACTTCGGCCCGGGCGCCAGCCGGCCGATCATTCGCGGCCTGGATGGCGACCGCATTCGTCTGCTGCGCAACGGCGTCGGCGCCCTCGATGCTTCGTCGCTGTCCTACGACCACGCGGTGCCGCTGGACCCGGTCAACGTCGAGCGCATCGAGATCGTCCGTGGCCCGGCCGCCCTGCTGTATGGCGGCAGCGCCATCGGCGGCGTGGTCAACACCTTCGACAACCGCATCCCCACCGAAGCCATCGAAGGCATCCACGGAGCTGGTGAATTGCGCTACGGCGGTGCCGACACCACCCGCAGCAGCGCGGGCAAGCTGGAGGCCGGCAACGGCACCTTCGCCCTGCACCTGGACGCCAACTCGCGGCAGTTCAACGACCTGAAAATCCCCGGCTACGCTCGCAGCCGCCACGCCCCGCCGAGTGAAGACGGCAACGGCAAGAAGGGTCGCCTGGGCAACAGCGACGGCCGTCAGGACGGCGGTGCCATCGGCGGTTCCTACACCTGGGACGACGGTTACGCCGGGCTGTCCTACAGCAACTACGACTCCAACTACGGCTCGCCCGCCGAGGAAGATGTGCGTATCCGCATGAAGCAGGATCACTACGCTTTCGCCTCGGAACTGCGCAACCTCGACGGCCCCTTCAGCTCGCTGAAATTCGACGCCGGCTACACCGATTACGAACACCGCGAAATCGAAGGCGGCGAGACCGGCACTATCTTCAAGAACAAGGGTTACGAAGCCCGTGTCGAAGCCCGCCACCAGCCCCTCGGCCCGCTCAATGGGGTGATCGGCACCCAGGTCAGTCGCAGCGAGTTTTCCGCGCTCGGCGAAGAAGCCTTCGTGCCGCAGACCGATACCGACAGCGCCGCGCTGTTCATCCTCGAAGAACTGCAGGCCACCGAGCGCCTGAAACTCAGCCTCGGCGGGCGCCTGGAGCACACCCGCGTCGACCCGGACAGCAAAGGCAACGAACGCTTCAGCCAGGCCGACAGTTCCAGCAGCTTCACCGCCGGCAGCCTGTCGTCCGGCGCGGTCTACACCCTGACGCCGATCTGGTCCGTGGCCGCCACCCTGGGCTACACCGAACGCGCCCCGACCTTCTACGAGCTGTATGCCAACGGCGCCCACGTGGCCACCGGCACCTATGAAGTCGGCGACGCCAACCTGTCGAAGGAAAAAGCCGTGTCCAGCGACCTGGCCCTGCGTTTCGACAACGGCACCCACAAAGGCAGCGTCGGGGTGTTCTACAGCCACTTCTCCAACTACATCGGGCTGCTCGGCAGCGGCCGCACCCTCAACGATGAAGGTGAGGAAGACGCCGGCGGCATGCCGGAATACACCTACTCCGGGGTCCGCGCGCGGTTTGCCGGTATCGAGGCCCAGGACCACTGGAAGCTCGGCGAAAGCGCCTACGGCAAGTTCGCCCTGGAACTGTCCGGCGACTACACCCGCGCCAAGAACCTGGACAACGGCGAAGCCCTGCCACGCATCGCGCCGCTGCGCCTGAACAGCGGCCTGTTGTGGGAACTGGACCGCTGGCAGGCGCGCATCGATGTCGAACACGCCGCCAGCCAGCGTCGCGTGCCGGACAACGAAAGCGGCACCGACGGCTACACCACCCTGGGCGCCAGCGCCGGCTACCACTTCGACATCGGCAGCAGCCAGTGGCTGGCCTTCGTCAAGGGCGAGAACCTGACCAACCAGACCGTGCGTTACGCCAGCTCGATCCTGCGCGACATCGCCCCGGCCCAAGGGCGCAGCATCGAGGTCGGCTTGCGCACCACCTTCTGAGTTCCCTGACCCGCGACGGCCTGCAACGGGCCGTCGTGCCACGGCTTTCCTGGCGCTCAGCGCGCCGGCAGGCCCTACGCTCCAGGTGGCAAGGCAGTACTGTTACCGAATCCGAAATGATCCATGTCAACAAAAGCCCTTTCTCTCGCCAGGCCCCCTGATTTATTCTTCGCGCCGCTCAAGCTGAATCCTTTAATCCTGCCCTTTGAATCAGCTGCATTAACGTGCTCGCACTGCCGTGAACCGAGCTACGTCGAGCCTTTGCTTGCCTGCCCATTTCCCTGAATAAGACCAAGATTTCACCTATGTCAGACGTTCGAACCCTTAAAGACAGCGCTGTCTCTGGCCCTGCCGCCCTACACAAAACCATGACCCTGCTCGGCGCCCTCGGCCTGGCCACCTGCGCCCAGGCCACTCCGGCCTTCGACAGCGAGTCCCCCTGGATGCTCGGCGACTGGAACGGCAACCGCACTGAGCTTGCGAAAAAAGGCTACGACTTCAAGATCGACTTCGTCGGCGAAATGGGCTCCAACCTGCATGGTGGCTACGACCATGACCGCACCGCGCGCTTCAGCGACCAGTTCGCCTTCGGCAGCCACCTGGACCTGGGCAAGATCCTCGGCTGGAACGATGCCGAATTCCAGCTGACCATCACCAAGCGCGACGGCGACAACATCAGCAACGACCGCATCAACGACCCGCGGGTCGGCGGCTTCACCTCGGCCCAGGAAGTCTGGGGCCGCGGTCAGACCTGGCGCCTGACGCAGATGTGGTACCAGCAGAAATTCTTCGACCAGAAGCTCGATATCAAGGTCGGCCGGTTCGGCCAGGGCGAAGACTTCAACAGCTTCCCCTGCGACTTCCAGAACCTGGCGTTCTGCGGCTCCCAGGTCGGCAACTGGGCCGGTAGCGTCTGGTACAACTGGCCGGTCAGCCAATGGGCGCTGCGGGTCAAATATCACCTGACCCCTGAGCTCTACGCACAGATCGGCGCTTATGAGCAGAACCCGTCCAACCTCGAGCGCGGCAACGGCTTCAAGCTCAGCGGCAGTGGCACCCAGGGCACCCTGCTGCCGGTGGAACTGGTGTGGACGCCGAAGCTCAACGGCCTGCCGGGTGAATACCGCGCCGGTTACTACTACAGCAGCGCCAAGGCCACCGACGTCTATAAGGACAGCAACAGCCAGCCGGCGGCCTTGAGCGGCGAGGCCTATCGCAGCAGTTCGAGCAAGCACGGCCTGTGGCTGGGCGCGCAACAGCAGATCACCAGCCTGGCCAGCGACCACTCGCGCGGCTTGAGCCTGTTCGCCAACGCGACGATGCACGACAAGAAGACCAACGCCATCGACAACTACGTCCAGGCCGGTCTGGTCTACAAGGGCCTGTTCGATGCGCGCGCCAAGGACGACATCGGCTTCGCCATGGCCCGGGTCCACGTCAACCCGGCCTACCGCAAGAACGCCGAAGCGACCAACCAGGCCAACCTCATCCAGGACTACGACAACCCGGCCTACCTGCCGCCCCAGGACACCGAATACAGCGCCGAGCTGTACTACGGCGTGCATGTCACCAACTGGCTGACCGTACGCCCGAACCTGCAATACATCCGCCACCCGGGTGGCGTGGACAAGATCGACGACGCGCTGATCGGCGGGATCAAGATCCAGAGCTCGTTCTGATGAGCCCTGGGGCTCGCTCAATCTGAATAAAACTGTTTTTCCCCAAACACCGCTGAACCATGCCCGCGCCTGATCGTCATCTACAGTGAACAAGCGCGGGACTACCTTAAACGTCACGGAGAACCACACTATGAGCACTGATGGTGCTTCAAGTCCGAGCCGCCTGCTGCCGAGCCTGCTCGGTATCTTGCTGCTGCTAATGGGCCTGGCCATGCTGGCCGGGGGGATCAAGCTGAGCATGCTCGGCGGCTCGCTGTACTACCTGTTGGCCGGTATCGGCCTGATCGTCAGCGGCGTGCTGCTGCTGGCGGGGCGTAGTTCCGCGCTGCTCGTCTACGGGGTGGTGCTGTTCGCCAGCTCCGTCTGGGCACTGTGGGAAGTCGGCCTGGACTGGTGGCAACTGGTGCCACGCCTGTCGCTGTTCTTTGCCCTGGGTGTGGTTCTGCTGCTGCCATGGTTCCGTCGTCCGCTGCTGCGCAACGGCTCGGCGCCGCTGGGTACCGCGGTACTGGGCGTGGCTGTGGTCCTGGCCGGTGGTGCCGCGCTCAACAGCCAGTTCACCAACCCGGGCGAGATCTCGGGCGAACTGGGCCGTGCAAGCGCAGACACCACCAGCGCCGCGCCGACCATGCCCGAAGGCGACTGGCAGGCGTATGGCCGTACCGAGTTCGGCGACCGCTACTCGCCGCTGACCCAGATCACGCCGGCCAACATCGGCAAGCTGCAGGAAGCCTGGCGCATCCGCACCGGCGACATGCCGACCGCCAAGGACCCGGTGGAAATCACCAACCAGAACACCCCGCTGAAGGTCAACGGCATGCTCTATGCCTGCACCGCCCACAGCCAGGTGCTGGCGCTGGACCCGGACACCGGCAAGGAAATCTGGCGTTTCGACCCGAAAATCCAGGGCCCGAACGGCGACGACTTCCGTGGCTGGGCGCACATGACCTGCCGCGGCGTGTCGTACTACGACGAAGCCAGCTTCAACAAGACCGACGCCATCAGCACCCCGGCCAGCCTCTCGGCCGCCGGCCAGGCCATAGCCGCCAGCTGCCCGCGTCGCCTGTTCCTGCCGACCGCCGACGCGCGCCTGATCGCGATCAACGCCGACACCGGCAAGGTCTGCGAAGACTTCGGCAACAAGGGCGCGGTAGACCTGAAGGCCGGTATCGGCCCCTTCACTCCAGGCGGTTACTACTCGACGTCGCCAGCCGCCATCACCCGTAACCTGGTGATCATCGGCGGCCACGTGACCGACAACGAGTCGACCAACGAGCCGTCCGGCGTGATCCGCGCCTTCGACGTGCACGACGGTCACCTGGTATGGAACTGGGACGCCGGCAACCCCGACGCGACCGCTCCGCTGCCGGAAGGCCAGACCTACACCCGCAACTCGCCGAACATGTGGTCCCTGGCCAGCGTCGACGAGAAACTGGGCCTGATCTACCTGCCGCTGGGCAACCAGATGCCTGACCAATGGGGCGGCAACCGCACCGCGGGCGCCGAGAAATTCAGCGCCGGCACCGTGGCCCTGGACATCGACACCGGCAAGCTGCGCTGGAACTACCAGTTCACCCACCATGACCTGTGGGACATGGACGTGGGCAGCCAGCCAACCCTGGTGGACATGAAGACCGCGGACGGCATCAAGCCGGCGCTGATCCAGCCGACCAAGCAAGGCAGCCTGTATGTGTTGGACCGTCGCGACGGCACCCCGATCGTGCCGATCCAGGAAGTACCGGCGCCGGCCGGTGCGGTCGAAGGCGACCACACCGCGCCGACCCAGGCCCGTTCGGACCTGAACCTGCTGCCACCGCCGCTGGAAGAAAAAGGCATGTGGGGCGCCACGCCGTTCGACCAGATGCTGTGCCGCATCCAGTTCAAGGAACTGCGCTACGAAGGCCAGTACACCCCACCGTCGATCCAGGGCAGCCTGATCTACCCGGGTAACGTCGGTGTGTTCAACTGGGGCAGCGTATCGATCGACCCGGTCCGTCACCTGCTGTTCACCAGCCCGAACTACATGGCTTTCGTTTCCAAGCTGGTGCCGCGCGCCGAAGTCGCCGCCGGCAGCAAGCGCGAAAGCGAAACCTCCGGTGTGCAACCCAACACCGGCGCGCCATACGCGGTGATCATGCATCCGTTCATGTCGCCGTTCGGCGTACCTTGCCAGGCCCCGGCCTGGGGCTACGTGGCCGGTATCGACCTGACCACCAACAAAGTGGTGTGGAAGCACAAGAACGGCACCAGCCGCGACAGCTCGCCCGTACCGATCGGCCTGCCCATCGGCGTGCCGAGCATGGGCGGCTCGATGGTCACCGCCGGCGGCGTCGGCTTCCTCAGCGGCACCCTGGACCAGTACATCCGCGGTTATGACGTGAACAACGGCAAGGAACTGTGGAAATCCCGCCTGCCAGCAGGCGGCCAGGCCACGCCGATGAGCTACACCGGCAAGGATGGCAAGCAGTACGTGCTGGTGGTCGTGGGTGGCCACGGCTCGCTGGGCACCAAGATGGGCGACTACATCATCGCCTACAAACTGTCGGAATAAGCCTTACCGGCGGTGAATGAAAAGGCGGCTACCTGCGGGTAGCCGCCTTTTTTTGTGGGTGGCGTTTGGGGGAGTTTCTTTGGCCTTTCATTTTATATTGCCCGGCCTGACGTCATCGCGAGCAAGCTTCGCTCCTACAGAAGCAGGATCGCAGTGTTCCGCTTCGCTTCTGTAGGAGCGAGGCTTGCCCGCGATAAGACCCGCCCAACCACCACAAGGCCCCTAGGTCGATAGCGATTCATGTAGCCGCTGCCGAGCCCGCGAGGCTGCGATCGTCTGCGTAGCAGACGCAAGGGCGGTATCCCCCATTTGCCTGATACACCGCGTTGCCTGGTTTGGCGTCCGCTTCGCGGCCGATCGCAGCCTCGCGGGCTCGGCAGCGGCTACAGGGCGAATTCCGATCCGAGATCGGTGTGGCAGCGGGTACAGCGAAAATTCCTACAACACGCGTCGACTCCCATCACCTTGTCCCGCCGGGCCCCGGACTCTATGGTTTGACCTGTCACTGCCAATTCAGTGACAGGGCGTAGGAACCCTTTTGATGACCCTCGGCGCGTACGCGTCCCGACTGATTGCGGCCCTTTTAAGGTGTCCGTAAGATCAGCCGCGGCGGCTGTGCGCGGGCACGTTTCGACGTGGCCGAGTCCCTGGGTATTCGGTTCCTACCCCGCGCACGGCTGCCACCCAAGCCCGTAGGAAGGCTGTTGGCGGCTCAGATCCCTACCCGGAGCCAGTTCAATGAAAAAAGTCGTTCCCGATCCGCCCGTTCTACCCACCCCACCCCGCCGCTACATGGCCCTTACCAGCAACGACTGCAGCATCCCCGCCTTGCTGATCGACACCGAGGCGCCCCTGGATGTGCTGCACGAAGCCGCCGCCCACCGCATCCGTGCCGCGATCCAGTTGCTGGAGAACATTGCCAGCGACGCCAACCTGCACAGCAACCCGGCGCTGCTCCAGGACTTCGCCCAGCTCTGCGTCATCCCCCTGCGCGATGGCTGCGACCTGCTGGACGTACTCGGCCGGCGCCTGCAGGAACAACTGCTGAGCTGAACCTCCAGCCGGCCCTGCGCCGACGCCCGTCCTCAGCCCAATAATTGCAAAGGGACATTAGCCCATCTGTGCTAATCGACCCTCCCCCATCCCGGCGATATAGTGCCAACCACTCACCCGCTCTTCTCAACACCGCCGCTCTGCGGTGTCGGGGCCGGCTGCGCCTTAGAAAACACAACAACGCCAAGGAAGAATCACCATGAACCTCCACCCCACTGCCCGTACCCTCACCCTGCTCGGCGGCCTGGTGCTCGCCCTGGGCGGTTGCGCCATTGCCAAACCCAGCAACGACGACCTCAAGAACCGCGCCCAGACCACCCTCGGCAAGCCCGTGACCACGGTCTCCAATGTGCGCAGCGACGCGTCCCAGACCTACTTCACCGCCAGCACCAGCAACGGCGAATACAATTGCATCTTGCCCAGTGGCGGCATGGTCGCCTTCGCCTCCATGGGCGGAGTCGTAGCGCTCCCCGCCGAGTGCACCAAGCAGTAAGCCGCGGCCCCATCACCGAGGTTCACAGCGACAGACTTCACACCCTGAAGCCGGGCCTGCGTATGTCTGGCCGCAGTGCCCGGAGCGGCCACCCAGCGCTGCTCAGCTGGAAATCCGCGACTTCGTCACCCAGGCCTCGAAGGCCTGGGCGGTCAGCGGCCGGCTGATCAGGTAGCCCTGGGCCGTGTCGCAATGCCAGCGCTCCAGCAGGCGCAGGCTGCGCTCCTGCTCCACCCCTTCGGCCACCACCTTGAGCCCCAGGTTGTGGCTCATCTCGATGGTGGAGCGCACGATCACCGCGTCGCCGCTGGTTTCGTCGAGGTTGCGGATAAACGACTGGTCGATCTTCAGCTCCTGCACCGGCAGCCGCTGCAATTGCGCCAGCGACGAATAGCCGGTGCCGAAGTCGTCCACCGACAGGCTGATGCCGCAGTCGCGCAGGCTCTGCAACACCTCCAGCGCCTGCTCCGGGTGGCGCATGATGGCGCTTTCGGTGATCTCGAAAATCAACTGCTCGGCGGACAGCCGATAACGCTGCAGCAACACGCTGACCCGCGCCGCCAGGTCGTGGCCATGCAGGTCGTCCACCGAGATGTTCAGCGACAACTGCAGATGCAGCCCGCGCATGTTCCATTCGGCCAGTTGCCGCATGCCCTCCTCGATCACCCACAGGGTCAGGCTGTTCATGCTGCCGGTGCGCTCGGCCAGGGGGATGAATTCCGCCGGCGAGACCATGCCGAACTCCGGGTGCTGCCAGCGCAGCAAGGCTTCGGCCTGGTGCACATGGCCATGGCGCAGGTCGAGCTTGGGCTGGTACAGCAGGAACAGCTCGCCTTCCGCCGCGGCCCGGCGCAGGTCGCGGATCAGCCCGACCTGACGCTGATGGGCCAGGTCGCGGTCCTGCTGGTAGATCTGCAGGTAACCGGGCTGGGCGGCCGCGTCGTGGCGGGCGATGGCGGCGCGGCTGATCAGCTCTTCCGCCGATTGTCCGTCGGTGGGGTAGACCGCCACGCCGATGCACACCTGGCGCTGTACTTCATCGCCATGAATGGTCTGCGGCCGGCTCAATAACGTGTGGAGCCGATCGGCCATGGCCACCGCGCCATCGATCTCGGTGTTTTCCAGCAACAACAGAAACTCGTTGGCGGTGATGCGCGCGGCGGTATCCCCGGTGGACACCGTCTCCGACAGCCGCCGGCTGACTTCGCGCATCATCTGCTCCACCCCTTCCGGGCCCAGGCCTTCGTTGATCGCCCGATAATCCTCGATGCCCAGGTACAGCAGCACCACCTTGCGCCCGGCACCGATGGCGTTGCTCAGGCGTTCCATGGCCAGTGCCCGGTTGGGCAGGCCGGTCAGGGGATCGTGCAGGGCGTTGTGGGCCAGTTGCAGCTCGCGGCTGGCGATCCCGCTCTGCATGGCGTTGATCGCCTCGGCCAGCAAGCCGAACTCGTCGGTGCGCTTGAGCACCACCGGCACCTGGTAGTTGCCGGCGCCGATGCGTTGGGCGGCCTCGGCCAGCACATTCAACGGCCGCGACACCCGCCGCGCCATGAACAAGGCGCCGGCCAGCGACACCACCAGCGCCGCCAGGGCAATCGCCAGGAACTCCCGGTCCAGCGGCGCGAAGGCCTGCAAGGCGTGGTCCAGCGGGCTTTGCAACAACGCCAGGACCTTGGGGTCGTCGGGATCGCCGGTGTTGGCCAGTTGCAGGGCCTGATTGAGGAAGCGCTTGCCGTGGGCATCGCTCAACTGCGGCAGCGCGCGCCAGGACGAGTTGCGCAGGGTGGTGATGATGGTGGCCCAAAAAATGTCCGGCTGAGTGCTGAACAGCTCACCCGCGCGCCCGTCCTGCAGGGTGAGGAAAGACACTTCCAGGTTGCTCATGGAACGCAGCTCGCTGGCGAACAGGTCGTCCATGCGAAACGCCATGACCACCCGGTTCATGTGCATCGGCGTCAGCACCTGCCCCTGGACCAGCAGATAAGGCTGGCCCTTGAGCGCGACGATCAACATGCTTTTGTTTTGCCGCAGGGCCGTGCGCAATGCGCGGTCGTAGGGGAAATGCTCACGCTCGGCGATCGCTCCCAGGGTACTGGCGATCACCGTGCCTTCGGCGCCGAGCACGAACAGTTCGCTGCCGCGGGTGCCGGTGCCGTGCTGACGCAGCGCCTCGAGAATCGCCTGGGAGTCGCCGCTGATCACCGCCTCGCGAAACTGCGAGTCCACCACCAGCCAGTCCACGCCATAACGCAAGCGTCGGCCACGCAGTTCGAGCAGGCGTTCGAATACCCGGGCGCCGGTTTGCAGCTGCACTTGCGCCTGGTTTTCCACCGCATGATTGGTCGCGGCCTTGACGGCGAAATACACCACCCCGATCACGATCAACAGCAATAACGCCAATACCCCGGTGATCCTTACCTGGAACGTATGGCGCCACTTCATGAGACGGCTCTCGTCGCCGCGACCTCACTGTTGTCGACCTTGCACACCCACGGCGACACCCGCCGCTCCCCGCTGAAAAGTCCCTTGATCATTACGCGTCCCTCTGGGCAGCTAAAGATGCGTCAAATAAATGCCATTTCCCTGACAACATTTAATCGGTCCAGATTAGACCGCCGAGAGAAGAAGATCACGCAATAAAATCAGGGGGTTCTCAATGTCATTTTTCTGTCACCGCCAATTTACCAGCGTTCCTGCGCAGAAATGACAGCCTCGCCATCGCCGTTTTGGAGGCTGCACCGCGTCCCGGCGACAAAGACTGAAATAATTGATCCGGCCCATGGGCCATTGAAACCGTCCGTCACCTGCCCCATCTAACTTCGCATACCCCATTGCGCAGGTGCCCCATGAGCGACCAGCAAGAACTTCCTGAAACCATGAGTGAATACGCCGACCCGGAAAACGCCGAACTCCACACCTCCTCCGGCAAGGGCCTGGCCCTGCCCGGGCAGAATCTGCCGGACAAGGTCTACATCATCCCGATCCACAATCGGCCGTTCTTCCCCGCGCAAGTCTTGCCGGTGATCGTCAACGAAGAACCCTGGGCCGAAACCCTGGAATTGGTGAGCAAGTCCGAACACCATTCGCTGGCGCTGTTCTTCATGGACACCCCACCGGAAGACCCACGGCATTTCGACACCTCGGCCCTGCCGCTGTACGGCACCCTGGTCAAGGTGCACCACGCCAGCCGCGAGAACGGCAAGTTGCAGTTCGTGGCCCAGGGCCTGACCCGCGTGCGCATCCGCACCTGGCTCAAGCACCATCGCCCGCCGTACCTGGTGGAGGTCGAATACCCGCACCAGCCGAGCGAGCCGACCGACGAGGTCAAGGCCTACGGCATGGCGCTGATCAACGCGATCAAGGAACTGCTGCCGCTCAACCCGCTGTACAGCGAAGAGCTGAAGAACTACCTCAACCGCTTCAGCCCCAACGACCCGTCGCCGCTGACCGACTTCGCCGCCGCGCTGACCTCGGCCACCGGCAACGAACTGCAGGAAGTACTCGACTGCGTGCCAATGCTCAAGCGCATGGAAAAAGTCCTGCCGATGCTGCGCAAGGAAGTCGAGGTCGCGCGCCTGCAGAAAGAGATTTCCGCCGAGGTCAATCGCAAGATCGGCGAGCACCAGCGCGAGTTCTTCCTCAAGGAACAGCTCAAGGTCATCCAGCAGGAGCTGGGCCTGACCAAGGACGATCGCAGCGCCGACATCGAGCAGTTCGAGCAGCGCCTGACCGGCAAGGTCCTGCCGCCCCAGGCGCAGAAACGCATCGAGGAGGAGATGAACAAGCTGTCGATCCTCGAGACCGGCTCGCCGGAGTACGCGGTCACCCGCAACTACCTGGAGTGGGCCACCGCGGTGCCCTGGGGCGTGTACGGCGAGGACAAGCTCGACCTCAAGCATGCGCGCAAGGTGCTGGACCAGCATCACGCCGGGCTCGACGACATCAAGAGCCGGATCCTCGAATTCCTCGCGGTCGGCGCCTACAAGGGCGAGATCAGCGGCTCCATCGTGCTGCTGGTGGGCCCGCCCGGCGTGGGCAAGACCAGCGTCGGCAAGTCCATCGCCGAATCCCTGGGCCGGCCGTTCTACCGCTTCAGCGTCGGCGGCATGCGTGACGAGGCCGAGATCAAGGGCCACCGCCGCACCTACATCGGCGCCTTGCCGGGCAAGCTGGTGCAAGCCTTGAAAGACGTCGAAGTGATGAACCCGGTGATCATGCTCGACGAGATCGACAAGATGGGCCAGAGCTACCAGGGCGACCCGGCCTCGGCGCTGCTGGAAACCCTCGACCCGGAACAGAACGTGGAATTCCTCGACCACTACCTGGACCTGCGCTTGGACCTGTCGAAAGTGCTGTTCGTGTGCACCGCCAACACCCTGGATTCGATTCCCGGCCCGTTGCTGGACCGCATGGAAGTGATTCGCCTGTCGGGCTATATCACCGAGGAAAAACTGGCCATCGCCAAGCGTCACCTGTGGCCCAAGCAGCTGGAAAAGGCCGGTGTGTCCAAGGCCAGCCTGAGCATCAGCGATGCGGCCCTGCGCGCGGTGATCGACGGTTACGCCCGCGAGTCCGGGGTGCGCCAACTGGAAAAACAGCTGGGCAAACTGGTGCGCAAGGCCGTGATGCGGCTGCTGGAAGAACCGGACGCGGTGATAAAGCTCGGCACCAAGGACCTGGAAGCCTCCCTGGGCATGCCGGTGTTCCGCAACGAGCAAGTGCTCAGCGGCACCGGGGTGATCACCGGCCTGGCCTGGACCAGCATGGGCGGCGCCACGCTGCCGATCGAAGCCACGCGGATTCATACCCTCAACCGTGGCTTCAAGCTCACCGGGCAACTGGGTGATGTGATGAAGGAGTCGGCGGAAATCGCCTACAGCTATGTCACCTCGCACCTCAAGCAGTTCGGTGGCGATGCGAAGTTCTTCGACGAGGCGTTCGTCCACCTGCACGTGCCGGAAGGCGCCACGCCGAAGGATGGCCCGAGCGCCGGGGTGACCATGGCCAGCGCCCTGCTGTCCCTGGCGCGCAGCCAGCCGCCGAAAAAGGGCGTGGCCATGACCGGCGAGTTGACCCTGACCGGGCATGTCCTGCCCATCGGCGGGGTGCGTGAGAAAGTCATCGCGGCGCGCCGGCAGAAGCTCTTCGAGCTGATCCTGCCGGAAGCCAACCGCGGCCACTTCGAAGAGCTGCCGGACTACCTCAAGGAAGGCATCACCGTGCACTTCGCCAAGCGTTTCGCCGACGTAGCCAAAGTGCTGTTCTAAACGCTGTCTGTAGGAGCG
>NZ_JBQENK010000006.1:181210-232323 GCF_052044735.1 Pseudomonas sp. 22526 | reverse complement strand
CGCTCCTACAGAATCGCTACCCCACCACAGATTCCTCAATCTTCGGTTATGCTCGCCCTTTGTCATGACCGGAGCTTTCTGACCCATGTCACCGATTCGTCTGTTGCTGCCCCTCAGCCTTGCCCTGCTCGCCGCCTGCGCCAGCCAACCCAAGCAAAACGTCACGGTCGAGAACCAGAGCGAATGCCCAGTGCAACTGAGCAACGGGCAAAACCTGATCCTGACCCTGCCGAGCAACCCCAGCACGGGGTATCGCTGGGCGATCCAGGACTCGGCCGGCGGCGTGCTGCGCAAAGTCAGCCCCGAGGTCTACAGCAACCCCGAAGACCGCGGCCTGGTGGGCAGCGCCGGCCAGTCCACCTGGCGCTTCCAGGCCTTCGCCGCCGGCACCGGGCGCCTGCTGCTGACCTATCAGCAACCCTGGGCCCCGGAAGTCGCGCCGGTGAAAGCCTTCGACTGCGCCATTTCGGTCAAGTGACATGGGCTGGCTGATCCTGGCGCTGATGGGCGCGGCGACCTTCCTCTACGGCCTGAGCATCCACGCCACCCTGCTGTGCCTGCTGGTCAAGCCGCTGCCGGTGCTGGCCCTGCTCGGCTGGCTGCACGATGCGCCCCCCAGCGACTATCGCCGCTGGATCAGCCTCGGCCTGTTGTTCTCCCTGCTCGGCGACGTGCTGCTGGCCTGGCCCGCCGACCTGTTCGTGTTCGGCCTCGGGGCGTTCCTGGTCGCGCACCTGGCCTACCTCAAGGCCTATACCAGCGATTGCCGGCGCCTGGCGCCCTTGCCCCTGCTGCTGGCCCTGGTCGCCGGCGCGGCGTTGCTGGGCATCCTCATCAGCCATGGCCTCGGCCCGTTGCTGGTGCCGGTGATCGTCTACGGCCTGGCCATCAGCGCCATGCTCTGGCGCGCCCTGGCCCGCCTGGGCAGCGACGTGCCCAAGCGCTCGGCGCAACTGGCCGCCGCCGGCGCCGTGGCCTTCGTGTTCTCCGACAGCGTGATCGGCATCAGCCGCTTCGTGGTGGCCTTCGATGCCGCGCCCTACCTGATCATCCTCAGTTACTGGCTGGGGCAATGGGGGATTGCGGCGTCGGCCTTCAGCCAGAAATCACGCTGAGCCCTGTAGCCCTGTAGCCGCTGCCGAGCCCGCGAGGCTGCGATCGGCCGCAAAGCGGCCGCCTCGGTCCTTCAGATAAACTCCATCTACGGGCCTTGCGAGGACTACGTCCTCGTGCGCAGCCTCGCGGGGCTCGGCAGCGGCTACAGGGCTACGGGCGGGCATCCACCTTGTGTCGCCCTTGCGGCCCCGAACGCCCTTCGGGCCTTATCGCAGCCTGCGGCAGCGGCTACAATGCCGCCCCTCTTTCTATCTCCACCGCTGGAACCGCCGTGAGCAAAGAACCCGACCGCCTTTTCGCCCAGCCCCTGGCCCAGGTGCCCGACTTCGCCTTCAACGAGGACGTGGTGCGGGTGTTCCCGGACATGATCAAGCGCTCGGTGCCGGGTTACCCGACCATTGTCGAGAACCTCGGCGTGCTCGCCGCCCAGTTCGCCCAGCCGAACAGCGTGCTCTACGACCTGGGCGCGTCCCTCGGCGCCGTGACCCAGGCCCTGCGCCGCCATGTGCGCACCGACGGCTGCCGGGTGATCGCAGTGGATAACTCGGCGGCCATGGTCGAGCGCTGCCGCGAATACCTCAACGGCCAGGACTCGATGTTCCAGGAGCTGTTGCCGGTAGAAGTGATCGAAGGCGACATCCTCGCCCTGGAGTTCCAGCCGGCCTCGGTGGTGGCGCTGAACTTCACCCTGCAATTCATCGCCCCCGAACAGCGCCTGGCCCTGCTCGGGCGCATTCGCCAGTCGCTGCTGCCCGGCGGCGCGCTGATCCTCTCGGAGAAGCTGCGCTTCAACGACCCCGAGGAGCATGCGCTGCTCACCGACCTGCACATCGCCTTCAAGCGCGCCAACGGCTACAGCGAACTGGAAATCGCCCAGAAACGCAGCGCCATCGAAAACGTCATGAAGCCCGACAGCCTCGAAGAACACCGCGAACGCCTGCTGGCCGCCGGGTTCTCGAAAGTCGTGCCCTGGTTCCAGTGTCTTAACTTTGCCTCGTTGATTGCCTTGCCATGATCGATCTGTCCCCCCTCGCCCGCCGTCTGGCCGGTACGCCGCTGGCCGACTGGGCCAACACCCTGCAAGCGCAACTCGACACCAAGATGGAAAAGGGCCACGGCGACCTGGAGCGCTGGCAGAGCGCGCTGGACGCCCTGCCGAAGATCCAGCCAAGCACCGTCGACCTGCTCAATGGCCTGACCCTGGACACCGACTGCGACGACGCCACCCGCGCCCAGATGCGCAGCGCGCTGATGGGCCTGTCGCCCTGGCGCAAGGGCCCGTTCGACCTGTTCGGCGTGCATGTGGACACCGAATGGCGCTCGGACTGGAAGTGGTCGCGGGTCGCTCCGCACCTGAACCTGCAAGGCAAGCGCATCCTCGATGTCGGCTGCGGCAACGGCTACTACATGTGGCGCATGCTCGGCGCCGGCGCCCACAGCGTGATCGGCGTCGACCCGAACTGGCTGTTCTTCTGCCAGTTCCAGGCGGTGCAGCGTTACCTGTCGGAGCCCGCGGTGTGGCACCTGCCGTTCCCGTTCGAAGACCTGCCGGCCAACCTGGAAGGTTTCGACACGGTGTTTTCCATGGGCGTGTTCTACCACCGCCGCTCGCCGATCGAGCATTTGCTGGCGCTCAAGGACTGCCTGGTCAAGGGCGGCGAACTGGTGCTGGAAACCCTGGTGGTGGAAGGCGACCAGCATCAGGTGCTGGTGCCGGAAGACCGCTATGCGCAGATGCGTAACGTGTGGTTCCTGCCGTCGGTGCCGGCCCTGGAACTCTGGCTGCGCCGTGCCGGCTTCAGCGATGTACGTTGCGTGGATGTAAGCGTGACCAGCGTCGAGGAACAGCGCGGCACCGAGTGGATGAAGTACCAGTCGCTGAGCGACTTCCTCGACCCGAACGACCACAGCAAGACCATCGAAGGCCTGCCGGCGCCGATGCGCGCCGTTATCGTCGCCAGGAAATAAGCGCTCTGTAGGAGCGAGGCTTGCCCGCGATAGCCATCTCGAATGTCACGCCAGATTCAAGGTATGCATTGCCTGGGCTGGCGTCATCGCGAGCAAGCTTCGCTCCTACAGAGGAAGGTGTTCAGTTGCGATTGGCTCTACGCGCCTTGAAAAACTCGCTCAACACCGCGCCGCACTCTTCGGCCAGCACCCCACCCTCGACCAGTACCCGATGGTTGAGAAACCCCTGGCTGAAGAACTGCCCCTGGCTCTGCACTATGCCCGCCTTGGGCTCCAGGGCGCCGTACACCACCCGGGCGATACGCGAATGCACGATCAGCCCGGCGCACATGCTGCACGGTTCCAGGGTCACGTAGAGGGTGCTGCCGGGCAGGCGGTAGTTGTCGACCGCCTGGGCCGCGGCGCGGATCGCGACCATTTCCGCGTGGGCGCTGGGGTCGCTGCCGCTGATCGGACAGTTGAAACCCCGGCCGATGATTTCCCCGTCCTGCACCAGCACCGCGCCCACCGGCACCTCGCCCAGGGCCGCGCCCTGGGCGGCCAGGGCCAGGGCTTCACGCATGAAGTCCTGGTCGCGGCTGCGATCGATGATCCGGGCGGGGCGAATCTGCCGCATCAGGCCACCTCGATGGCGGCCATCAGGCCAGTTTCCATGTGGTCGATCACATGGCAATGGAACATCCACACCCCCGGGTTATCCGCCACCAGCGCCACCCGGGCACGCTCGTTCTTGCCCAGCAGGTAGGTGTCGGTGAAGTAGGGGGTGATCTTCTTGCGGTTCGAGGCGATGACCTTGAAGCTCATGCCGTGCAAGTGGATCGGGTGCTGGTACTGAGTCATGTTCTTCAATTCGAAAATGTAGCTCTGGCCCTTCTTGAGCGTGGCGATCGGGCGGTCGGCGCAGGTCTTGTCGGTGATGTCCCAGGCCTTGCCGTTGATCTGCCAGAGGCTCGGTGGCTTGCCATTGTCCACGTTCACCGAGACCGAGCCAACCCACTCGAAGTTGAAGTTGAGCTTCTCGGCGTTATCCAGGTCCGGCTCGGCGATCGGGTTGGCCGGCAACGCCGGCGGCCACTCGGTCGGCGCGTCGCTGTTGGCCACCGAACGGAAGGTACCCAGGCGCACCGGGCCGTTGCGCAGCGCCAGCTCTTCGCCGGCCGGCGGCGCCTTGATCGCCAGGCAGATGCGCATGCCCGGCCCCAGCCAGTATTCCTTGCCCAGCGGGCGCGGCTCGATGGGGTTGCCGTCCAGAGCGTAGATCTGCGCCTCGACGTCGGGGATGTTGATGCGGTAGGTCAGGGTGTTGTCGAGGTTGAGCAGGCGCACGCGGGTGATCTGCCCGGCCGGGATCTCCACCACCGCCTGGGACACGCCGTTGATGGTCGACAGGCGCCCCGCGGTACCGCCACGCGCCGCCTCGCGGGGAATACTGAAGGGCACGAAGGCACCCTCTTCATCCACATGCCAGCTTTTCAGGCTCAGGGTGCGTTCGTACTTGAAGCCGGTGGGCTCGCGCTCTTCGATGATCAGCGGGCCGACCAGGCCGCGGCCCAACTCTTCGCTGCTGTTGACGTGGGGGTGGTACCAGTAGCTGCCGGCATCCGGCACGCGGAACTTGTAGTCGAAGTACTCGCCCGGCATGACCGGCAATTGCGAGACGTAAGGCACGCCGTCCATTTCCAGCGGCAGGCGGATACCGTGCCAGTGGATGGTGGTGGCCACCGGCAGGTGGTTGATGAAGCGCACCCGCAGCCATTCACCCTGGCGCACCCGCAGCTCGGTGCCCGGCGCGGAAGGGCCGAAGGCCCAGGCTTCGGTCTTGTGCCCCGGCACCAGCTCCACGTCCAGCGGCGCGGCGATCAGTTGATAATCGTGGCCCGCCTCGGCGTCGGCCATCTTGCCCAGCCAGTAACGCGACGCGCCACCGGCGCCCACGCCAACCACTGCAAGACCGGCCAGACCACCGAGTATCTGTCGACGGGTAAAGGACATGGACTCAACTACCTCACGTATCCGCGGCGGGCCGGGGCCCGCAAAAGGCGAATACGATACACCCGCAGTTGAGAAACAGTAAGGGCGGCGCGGCGACCGGCCGCAGGCATAACCTCCCCCTGTAGCCGCTGCCGAGCCTGCGAGGCTGCGTACGGATGCGAAGCGTCCGCAACCCAGGCNNNNGGCTCGACAGCGGCTACGCAGATAACCCAACGATCAGATGCACCACGCCCCCAGCCAGCGCCATCGCCCCGAGCACGCCGGCATTACGCAAGGCCGTGGCATCGAGCAAGGTCGGATCATGCAATTCCACCCGCACCCGGGTCAGGGCCACACGCTGCCGAGTCTTGAGGTTGTTGGCGCCGCCCAGCGCCGCAATGACGGCCTCATCCAGGGCTGCGTCATCTTTGACCTGGGCTGTGGCTTTCGGCTGGTCAGGCACCAGGTCCGGGGTCAGGGCCTTCCAGAACGCCCGCTGCAATTTCTCGAACATGTTCAGTTCTCCAGAACCAGTGAAGGGGCCAGCATCGATTGCTGATACTGGTGCAAGGCGTCGCGCACCTGCTCGGCGCTTTCCAGGCCGAGAATGCGCCCGGCGAGGGCCTGGCATGGGCTCAACTCGACCTCGCGCACGCTGGCCTTGATCGCCGGAATCAGCGGCACGCTGACCGACAGTTCGTCCACCCCCAGCCCCAGCAGCAGTGGCACCGCCAGGGTTTCCGAAGCCAGCGCCCCGCAGACGCCGACCCACTTGCCATGGGCATGGGCGGCCTTGACCGTGGCGGCGATCAGACGCAGCACCGCCGGGTGGAAACTGTCGGCCTGGCTGGCCAGGCGCGGGTGATCGCGGTCCATGGCCAGGGTGTACTGGGTCAGGTCGTTGGTGCCAATCGAGAAGAAGTCCACCTCCGGCGCGAACAGGTCGGCCAGCAGCGCCGCCGATGGCACTTCGATCATGATCCCCAGCTTCGGCAACTCCTTGAGCCCCAGGGCCAGCGCTTCGTCCTCCAGCATCTGCCGCGCCTGCCGCAACTCCGCCAGTTGGGTGACCATCGGCAGCATGATATGCAGGCGGGCCAGCCCGGCACTGGCGAGGATCGCCCGGAACTGTTCGCGCAACAGCTGCGGGCGCTCCAGGCACAGGCGGATCCCGCGCATGCCGAGGAAGGGGTTGGCTTCAGGTTCCATCGGCACATAGGCCAGGGGTTTGTCGCCACCGACATCCAGGGTCCGCACCACCAGGTTGCGCTCCGGCCCCAGGGCCCGGGCGATGGCGCTGTAGGTCGCGGCCTGTTCCTCATGGCTCGGGGCGACGCCGCGATCCTGGTAAAGAAACTCCGAACGCAACAGGCCGACGCCCTCCCCGCCCAGGCCCATGGCCTGCTCGGCCTCGGCCAGCGAAGCGACGTTGGCCGTCACCTCGAAGTGATGGCCGTCGCGGGTCACTGCGGCCTGGGCGGCCTGCTCCAGCTCCTGGCGCTGGCGCTGCTGTTGCTGCTGACGCCGGGCCTGCAACTGCTCGATCAGCGTCGGCTGCGGCTCCAGGTGCAATTCGCCCTGGTCGGCATCCAGCAGCACCGGCGTGCCGCTGGCCAGCGCCAGTACCTGCACCGGCAGGCCGCAGACCGCCGGCAACCCCAGGGCCCGGGCCAGGATCGCCACATGGCTGGTGGCCCCGCCGCCGACCGTGGCAAACCCCAGCACCTTATGGGTATCGAGGCCGGCGGTCTGGGACGGGGTGAGCTGCTCGGCAATCAGGATCGCCTGCTCCGGCAATACCCAGGCGCTGTCCTGCACGCCCAGCAGCAACTTGAGCACCCGCTGCCCGACATCCATCAGGTCCAGGGCGCGTTCGGCCAGCAACGGACTGCCCAGGCCCTTGAACAGCTCGGCGGTGGCCTCGGTGGCGCTGTTCCAGGCGAAGGCCGCGCTTTTGCCGTCGGCGATCAGGACATGGGCCTGCTCCAGCAGGCTCGGGTCTTCCAGCAGCTCCTGGTGAGCCTTGAAGATCTCGCCCTGGGCTGTGCTGGCGGCCTTGTCCCGCAAGACTTGCAGGGCCTCGGTGGCCTGCGCCAGCGCCCGTTCCAGCTGCCCGCGCTGCGCCGCCTGATCGCTGGCGAACTCGACGATCTCGAGCTTCTGCTCAGCCACCTGCACCACCTGCCCGAAGGCCGACCCCGTCGAGGCGCACACGCCCCGCAGCAATTTGCCCGATGGCGCAGCAACCGGCGCCACAGGCTCGGCGGAGCTCACCGCCGTCACCGCCTCGCCACAACCCGCCGCCAGCAATTCGGCCAGGGCCTTGATCGCCACCTCGGCATCCTCGCCCGCCGCACTGACTTGCAGGGCATCGCCCTGCGCGGTTTGCAACGCCATGACCGCCACCAGGGACTTGGCGTTGGCGCTGGCCTGCTGCTTGTGCAGACAGATGCTCGCCTTGAAGCCCTTGGCCGCCTGGGCGAACACCGCCGCCGGACGCGCATGCAGGCCATTGGGGTTGGGCAGCAGCACCGGTTTGGAGAACAGCGCCTCGCCCTCTTCCTCAGGCTCCGCGCTTGGCGCAGGCTCGCCCGGGCTCAACTGCAGCAACGGCTGGCCGCTGTCCACCAGCGCACTGTCCGCGGTCAGCCAGGTGAAGGGCTCGCCACTGACCACCAGCATCAGCGTCAACAGGCTGCGGGCGTGCAGGGCGATGTAGTCAGCATCGAACTCGATCAGCGGTTGCCCGGCCTCGACCCGCTGGCCCTCCTGCACCAGGCGGCTAAACCCCTTGCCCGCCAGGTTCACCGTATCCAGGCCGATGTGCATCAGCACCTGCACGCCGTTGTCGTCGGTGATGCTCACCGCATGGCCACTGTCCTGCACGTTGCTGACCACTCCGGCCAGCGGCGCGCGCAGGGTCTGCGAGGTCGGGTCGATGCACAGGCCATCGCCGATGACCCGGCTGGAGAACACCGGGTCCGGCACTTGCTCCAGGGGCATCAATACTCCGGACAGCGGCGCGAGCAGTTGCAATTGTTGGGTTGTAGCCATGACTTCACCTGCTGTTTGTTCTTGTAAGTGCCGATGGAGCGCGAGCCCCGACAGCATCGCTTATTTCCACCAGTACTCGACCTGCAATCCGACGTTCGCGCCATGCCTGGCGGTACCGAAGGCGCCGGTATCGGACAGCGCCGAACCCGCCGCCAGCTCATTGGCCGCGCGCTTGGCGGCCTGGTTCCAGCTGGCATAGGTGTAGTACAGGCGTACCTCGGGGCGCGTCCAGAATTCCGGGCCCTTGGGCGACCAGGTCGGGGCGAAGGTGAACTTGCTGAGCTTGCGCGTGCCGCCGGGGGCCTCGACCTGATCGTGGCCCAGCTCGGTGACCAGCTTAAACTGCTCGCTGATGGCGTAGGCCGGGCGGATACCCAGGGAGATCCAGTTCTGGTCGTTGCCGTCGGGGCGGATGTCTTTCTGGTAGACCGCTTCGACCTGCCCGCCAAAACGCGGGGTCAGTTGCCAGTCGAAGAACTCCACCAGGCGGTAGCTCTTGTTGCTGTCGTCCAGTTGCACATTGCCGGTGTAACCCAGCCCGGTGCCCGGGCCTTCGCCGTACTGCAACGCCAGCTTGTTCTTGCCGCCCAGGAAGTCCTTTTGTACATGCTGGGCGGTGATGGCCCAACCCCGATGGGCGTCGCGACTGTCGGGCTTGTCGATGTAGCTCAGGCCCAGTTCCAGCTCGCCGCCGGGGTTGCTCTTGAAACCGGCGACGTTGAAGTCGTGCCGGTTGATGTAGTCCTTCTGGTACAGGTTGTCCTTGCGCGAGAAGGCGTAGCTGTATTTCAGATCGCCGATCAGCACGTCCTCGATACCGCCGCCGGTGGCGCTCTGGTTCCAGTAGTAGAAGTCGGAGATATGGATGTCGTTGCGCTTGTAGTAACGCCGGCCGGCCCACAACGAGCCGCCATTGAGGCTGGGCATGTTCGACCACTGGGCATACATCTGCGGCATGCGCGCCGAGCCGTTGTCGCCCTGGAAGGTCAGGCTGCGGTCGTACTGGTTATAGAGCGACGCCATGGCGTCGACGCTGAGCACCGAGCCGTCGGCCAGGGTGTAGAGGTCCTGGCGCAGCTCCAGCTCGGCGTACTGTTCGCACTCGTTGCCCAGGCGGTATTTGGACTGCGCGCCGGGCAACTGGAAACAGGACTGCGAGCTGCTGTTGACCGAAGTGCCGAGGCCACTGCGCAGGTAACCGGCGAACTCCAGTGCCTGGGCCGGGAACGGTAGTGCCAGGCAGACGCAGGACGCTGCAAGGCCGCGATTTATTGTTGTTTTCATAAGCCACCCCATTATTTTTATTCTGTGTGTGTGCCCCGCAGGCGCCGCCCTACCGGCGAGCGAAAGCTCGCGGTGTGCCGGGCACGCCGCGCTCATGCGGGGAAGGTTGTCAGCGGTCGATCAGGTGCAGGACAAAGGACTCGTAAGGCCGCAGGAACAGCTGGCGGCTGCGGGTTTCATGGTCCGCGTAGTTACTGATGACCAGACGCTGCTCCGTGCGCTCGGTCATCACTCCCTCCGGCAACTGCACTTCGCAGGCGCTGCCGTAGAAATTGTTCACCACCAGCAGGCGCTCGCCCTGCCCCTCGCGCAGATAGGCCCAGACCTGCGGGTGCTCGGCCAGCAACTGGCGATACTCGCCGTCCTGGATCAGCGGCTCGCGACGGCGCAGGGCAATCAACTGGCGGTAGTGGTGCAACACCGAATCCGGGTCTTCCAGCTGCTGCTCGACATTGATTTGCGCGGCATTGGCCGGCACGCCAATCCAGGGTTCGACGCTGCTGAAACCGGCGTGGGCCTCGGCCTTCCATTGCATCGGCGTGCGCCCGTTGTCCCGGGACTTCTGCATGATCGCCGCCATGTTGTCCGTTTCGCTGGCGCCGGCTTCGCGCTTGAGGCGGTAGATGTTCAGGGTCTCGACATCGCGGTACTGGTCGATGTGGGTAAAACCGGGGTTGGTCATGCCCAGCTCTTCGCCCTGGTACACGAACGGCGTGCCCTGGAGGAAATGCAGTGCGGTGGCGAGCATCTTCGCCGAAACCACCCGGTATTCGCCGTCGTCGCCGAAACGCGACACCACCCGTGGCTGGTCGTGGTTACACCAGAACAACGCGTTCCAGCCACCGCCGGCCTGCATGCCGCTCTGCCAGTCGGAGAGGATGCGCTTGAGCTGGAGGAAGTCGAAATCGGCGCGAATCCACTTATGCAGGTTCGGGTAATCGACCTTCAGGTGGTGGAAGTTGAAGGTCATCGACAGCTCTTTCGACTCGGGCCGCGAGTAACGAATGCAGTGCTCGAGGCTGGTGGAAGACATCTCGCCGACGTTGATCAGGTCAAAGCCCTCGAAGACCTCGCGATGCATCTGCTGCAGGTACGGGTGCACGTTCGGGCCGTCGGTATAGAAGCGCCGGCCATCGCTGGCGTCTTCCGGGAAGTCGGCCGGCTTGGAGATCAGGTTGATCACGTCCAGACGGAAGCCGCCAACCCCCTTGTCGCGCCAGAAGCGCATCATCTTGAACACTTCGGCGCGCACCTGGGGGTTGTCCCAGTTGAGGTCGGCCTGGGTGTGGTCGAACAGGTGCAGGTAGTACTGGCCGGTCTGCGCTTCGTACTCCCAGGCGGAACCGCCGAACTTGGACTCCCAGTTGTTCGGCTGGTCGCGCCAGATGTAGAAGTCGCGGTACGGGTTGTCGAGGCTGCTGCGGGCCTGCTGGAACCACTCATGCTCGATGGAGGTGTGGTTGACCACTATGTCCAGCATCAGCTTGATGCCACGCTTGCCGGCCTCGGCGATCAGCAACTCGCAATCGGCCATGGTCCCGTAGCTCGGGTCGATGGTGTAGTAGTCGCTGATGTCGTAGCCGTTGTCGCGCTGGGGCGAGCGCAGGAACGGGGTGAGCCACAGGCAATCGACACCCAGCCAGTGCAGGTAGTCGAGCTTGTCGACCACCCCCAGCAGGTCGCCGGTGGCCTGGCCGCTGTGGCTGTAGAAACTCTTCGGGTAGATCTGGTAGATCACCGAACGCTGCCAGTCTTGCATGGTGGGTTCCTTCAATGGGTTTTGTACTGGCTTTGAGGGCCTTATCGCGGGCAAGCCTCGCTCCTACAAATGCCTCGAATGCGTAGGAGCGAGCGGGCGGCGATCCGACTTGCCCGCGATAGCGATCTGTCAGGCGACGCGATACCCCGGCCGGATGATCTTCATGCTCAAGCCGCAGGTCAGCACGAACGGCACCACCAGGGCGACCACCATGCCGACCACGAACATCGGGATGTACTGGGGAATGATCGAGATGAACCCCGGCAGCCCGCCGACGCCAATGGCCGATGCCTGGACCTTGTTCAGCGAGAGGAAAATGCTGCCCAGCGCCGAGCCGATCAGCGCGGCGTAGAACGGAAACTTGTAGCGCAGGTTGACCCCGAACATGGCCGGTTCGGTGATGCCGAAATAGGCGGAGATCGCCGAGGTCGACGCCATGCTGCGGTCCCGCGCGTTGCGGCTCATGCTGAACACCGCCAGCGCCGCGCTGCCCTGGGCCAGGTTGGACATGACGATCATCGGCCAGATGAAGGTGCCGCCCTGGGTCGAGATCAGTTGCAGGTCCACGGCGAGGAACATGTGGTGCATGCCGGTGATCACCAGCGGCGCGTAGAGCAGGCCGAAAATCGCCCCGCCGACCATCGGCGCCAGTTCGAACAGGGTGACCACGCCTTCGGTGATCAGGATCCCCAGGTGCCGGGTCACCGGGCCTATCACTGCCAGCGCCAGCACGCCGGTGACCACTATGGTGGTGATGGGCACGACCAGCAGGGTGATCGCATTCGGCACCCGCGCCCGCAGCCATTTTTCGATGACGCTCATGACGTAGGCCGCCAGCAGGATCGGCAGGATCTGCCCCTGGTAGCCGACCTTCTCGATCTGGAACAGGCCGAAGATGTCGAAGTACGGCAGGCTCTGGCCCTCCAGCCCGGCCACGGCCTTGCCGTAGTTCCAGGCATTGAGCAGGTCGGGATGCACCAGCATCAGGCCCAGCACGATGCCGAGGATTTCGCTGCCGCCAAAGCGCTTGGCTGCCGACCAGCCCACCAGGGCCGGCAGGAATACGAAGGAGGTGTTGGCCATCAGGTTGATCAGGCTCCACACGCCATCCAGGGTCGGGTAGGCCTCAAGCAGAGTGCGGCCTTCGATGAACATGCCCTTGGCGCCGATCAGGTTGTTCACCCCCATCAGCAGGCCGGCAATGATCAGCGCCGGCAGGATCGGCATGAAGACATCGGAAAATACCCGCACCAGGCGCTGCATGGCGTGGGTCTTGTCGGCGCCCTTCTGCTTGACGTCGGCGATGGTGGAAGCGGCCAGCCCGGTGAGTTGGCGCAACGCGGCATAGACCTTTTCGACTTCGCCGGGGCCGATGACCACCTGGAACAGGCCGCCGGTGAAAAACGAGCCCTTGACCAGATCGATCTGGTTCAGCGTCGCGCTGTCCACCAGGCTCGGGTCCTTGAGCGCCAGGCGCAGGCGAGTGACGCAATGCGCGGCTTGTTCGAGGTTGTCGGCGCCACCGAGGCTGTGCAGCAACTCGCTGGCGATCGTGGAGTAATCGTGGCTCATGCTTGTTCTTCCGCTTTGGTTTTTTGTTATTGGCAGCACGCCGAAGCGAAAAATACTCGTCTGTACGAGTTAAAGCAATAACTCGTACAGACGAGTTTGCAAATACCGCTTCGAAACCCTGGTCGTGGGGAGTTTCTTCTGTGCGAGAACGGCTCTAGATCCATGCTCTCCGGCGGAGCACGCCATTCGCACCAGAAAGTTCTTAAACTGCTGTAAGGTGTTTCATTGCCACTTCGCCACCCGCAGTCAGGCGTTCGACCCAAGCGCCTCAAATAGACAAATCCGCTCACGGCCCTTAAGGTTCCCGCCTTGAGCGCAGACGGCACAGAGCCATCCCATGAGTAAATACAACCAGATCTACAGCGATCTGCTTGCCAGCATCACCACCGAGCGCCTGGAACGCGGCGCTCGTCTGCCTTCCGAAACCGAGTTGATGGACAGCTACCAGGCCAGCCGCGGCACCGTGCGCAAGGCCATCGAGCAGCTGCAGGAGCGCGGCTTCGCCCAGAAGATCCATGGCAAGGGCACTTTTGTGCTGTCGTCGCACCCGATCGAATTCCAGCTGGGCGGCATTGTCAGCTTCCAGGAAACCTATCCGCGCCTGGGCAACGACGTCAGCACCGAGGTGGTGGAGTTCACCCAATTTCCCCTCGAAGGTGCGTTGCTCGAACACCTGCAGGCCGAGGAAGGCAGCCTGATTACCCGGATCAAGCGGGTGCGGCGTATCGATGGCAAACGGGTGATTCTCGACATCAACCACTTCGTCGCCGAGTTGATCCCGGGGCTGGACCGGCAGATTGCCGAGCACTCGATCTACGCCTATATCGAGCAGACCCTGCAATTGCAGATCAGCTACGCCCAGCGGACCATCGAAGCCACCCCTCGCACCCGGGATGACCAGCAGCACCTGGACCTGGAGGGACAGAGCCACGTGATAGTGGTCAGCAACCAGACCTTCCTGCAGGACGGCCGGCAGTTCGAATACACCGAATCACGCCACACCCTGGACAAATTCTACTTCTCGGACGTCGCCCGACGCTGATCGCCGCGGCGGGCCCGCTCAGCCCAGCAGCGCCACCAGTTCAGCGCTCGGGATGCCGACCCGGCGGGCCTCCTTGGCAACGTTCACGGATTGCGCGACCCGCGCCACCTCTATCACCGGGTGCTGCAACTGGTAACCGCCCCGGGCATCCAGCCAGCTCAGCACTTCCGCCAGATGCCAGAGCGAGGCACTGCCCTCGTGGATCGCCAGGGGGAAACTGCCGGCATGGTTCAGCATCAGCTTGCGCATGTTCTGCCGGGAGACCCCGACGATATCGGCAATCTCGCTCAGGCCGACGAAATCCGGGCTGGCTTCTACCAGCCGCGCATCCGGAATGATCCGCTTGATATCGCCCAGGGCACTGAGCAGCGCCGCCTCACCGCTTTCGGCCTCGCGGCTGAACTCCAGCGCCAGGCGCCCCGCCAGCCCGGTACCGACCAGCGCATCGGTGCAGCCCCCCGCGCCAAGGCGCTCCACCAGTACGTCCGGGTCGCAGTCGTGGGCAGGCAGCAGGTAATTGAGGGTAAACAGGTATTCCATGGTCATGACTCCCGACGAGGTTGCGGGACTTTCCCGCCGCGCAGCTGATTCAGCGTGCAGTTGTCGACTACCCGGCACAGCGCCCGGGCATGCTGGAGGGGATTTTTCGGCGTGCTCCACACACTGGTGATGCAGAACTCGCCGCAACGACACACCTCACTGTTGTAAGGGCAGTAGATCTTGCCCCAGGCATGACTACCGCCGACTTCGACGCGCCAGCCCTGCCATTCGGCGTAACGCAGCGCCATTTCAATGTCTTTCTTGGGATGAGGTGTGCGAGCCATCCATGGCCTCCAGTCTCGTCAACAATGAAAAGGTTGTCAACTGACAACCATGAATTCTTTCAACGCCTGCGCCGGCATCGCCAAAGGCCGCCGCTGGGAATTCGATGAATGTCTGTCGAGGGTACACAGGCCAGGCGGGCGACGATGGGCCCATGTCTTTCCTGGTATTGCGGGAGGGCTGGAAACCGGGCTTTTTAAAGACCCTGAAACACAAATGGCGATCGACACCCGAAGGTCTCGATCGCCATTGCTGTTGCCTGAACGATCAGCAGCCGATCACTCGGCCGGGATCATTCCCACTCGATGGTGGCTGGCGGCTTGCTCGACACGTCGTAGGTGACGCGGGAGATGCCTTCGATTTCGTTGATGATCCGGCCGCTGACGGTTTCCAGCAGTTCGTAAGGCAGGTGTGCCCAACGCGCGGTCATGAAGTCGATGGTTTCCACGGCACGCAGGGCCACGACCCAGGCGTAACGACGGCCGTCACCGACCACGCCCACCGATTTCACCGGCTGGAACACCACGAACGCCTGGCTGACCTTGTGGTACCAGTCGGCCTTGCGCAGTTCTTCGATGAAGATGTGGTCGGCGCGACGCAGCAGGTCGGCGTATTCCTTCTTCACTTCGCCGAGGATGCGCACGCCCAGGCCCGGGCCCGGGAACGGGTGACGGTAGACCATGTCGTACGGCAGGCCCAACTCCAGGCCCAGACGACGGACTTCGTCCTTGAACAGTTCGCGCAGTGGCTCGACCAGCTTGAGGTTCATTTCTTCCGGCAGGCCGCCCACGTTGTGGTGCGACTTGATCACGTGGGCCTTGCCGCTCTTGGCACCAGCCGACTCGATCACGTCCGGGTAGATGGTGCCCTGGGCCAGGAACTTGATGTTGTCCAGCTTGCAGGATTCGGCATCGAACACGTCGATGAAGGTACGGCCGATGATCTTGCGCTTCTTCTCCGGGTCGGCTTCGCCGGCCAGGTTGTTGAGGAACTGCTCCTCGGCGTTGGCGCGGATCACCTTGACGCCCATGTTCTCGGCGAACATGGCCATCACTTGCTCGCCTTCGTGCAGGCGCAGCAGGCCGTTGTCGACGAAGACGCAGGTCAGCTGGTCGCCGATGGCCTTGTGCAGCAGGGCCGCGACCACCGAGGAGTCGACACCGCCGGACAGGCCCAGCAGGACGTTGTCGGTACCCACCTGGGCACGCACCTGGGCGATGGCGTCTTCAGCGATTTTCGACGGTGTCCACAGGGCTTCGCAGCCGCAGATGTCGAGGATGAAGCGCGACAGGATGCGGCCGCCCTGCTTGGTGTGGGTCACTTCCGGGTGGAACTGCACGCCGTAGTAGCGCAGGTCGTCGTTGAACATGCCGGCGATCGGGCAGCTCGGGGTGCTGGCCAGGATGTGGAAGTCTTCCGGCATCTTGGTGACCTTGTCACCGTGGCTCATCCACACGTCGAGGCCGAACAGGCCGTCGGCGTCGACGTGATCTTCGATGCCGTCCAGCAGGCGGCTCTTGCCGACCACATCGACACGGGCATAACCGAATTCACGCAGTTCGGAACCCTCGACCTTGCCGCCCATTTGCTCGGCCATGGTCTGCATGCCGTAGCAGATACCGAAAACCGGCACGCCCAGGTCGAACACCGCTTGCGGGCAGCGCGGGCTATCGGCTTCGTGCACGGACTCGGGGCCGCCGGCGAGAATGACGCCTTTTGGAGCGAATTCGCGAATCGCTTCGTCATCCATGTCGAACGGATGCAGCTCGCAATACACGCCGATTTCACGCACGCGACGGGCGATCAATTGGGTGTACTGGGAACCGAAATCGAGGATCAGGATGCGGTGGGCATGAATGTCGAGGGCCATGATTCAGTCTCGTCTAGGTAATTCGAAAACAGTCGTGATTCAGAAACGACTCGGGGCTGAATAAAACAGCCCCGGTCATTTAACGTTTTGCTTGAAGCATCAACCTACGCGGTAGTTCGGCGCTTCCTTGGTGATCTGCACGTCATGGACGTGGGACTCAGCCATACCGGCGCCAGTGATGCGTACGAACTCCGGCTTGGTGCGCATTTCTTCGATGTTGGCGCTACCGGTGTAGCCCATGGAAGAACGCAGGCCACCCATCAGCTGATGGATGATGGCGGTCAGGGTGCCCTTGTAGGGAACACGGCCTTCGATGCCTTCCGGAACCAGCTTCTCGGCACCCGCGGAGGAGTCCTGGAAGTAACGGTCGGAAGAGCCCTGGGCCTGGGACATGGCGCCCAGCGAACCCATGCCGCGGTAAGCCTTGTAGGAGCGGCCCTGGAACAGTTCGATTTCGCCTGGCGCTTCTTCGGTACCGGCGAACATCGAGCCCATCATCACTGCGGAAGCACCGGCGACGATGGCCTTGGACAGGTCACCGGAGAAGCGGATGCCGCCGTCGGCGATCAATGGAACGCCGGTGCCTTCAAGGGCCGCGGCGACATTGGCGATGGCGCTGATTTGCGGTACGCCGACACCGGCGACGATACGGGTGGTGCAGATCGAGCCTGGGCCGATACCGACCTTGACTGCGTCGGCGCCGGCTGCGGCCAGGGCCTTGGCAGCGGCACCGGTGGCGATGTTGCCGCCGATCACCTGCACTTGTGGGTAGTTTTCCTTGACCCAGCGAACGCGGTCGATCACGCCTTTGGAGTGACCGTGGGCGGTGTCGACCACCACCACGTCCACACCGGCGTTGACCAGGGCGGCAACGCGGTCGCCGGTGTCTTTACCGGTACCGACTGCAGCGCCTACGCGCAGACGACCTTGATCGTCCTTGCTGGCCAGCGGGTAAGCCTTGGCTTTTTCGATGTCGTTGACGGTCATCATGCCTTTGAGGGCGAACTTGTCGTCGACGATCAGCACGCGCTCGATGCGGTGCTTGTGCAGCAGCTCGCGCACGTCGTTCTTGTCGGCGCCTTCCTTGACCGTGACCAGGCGCTCTTTAGGCGTCATCACTTCACGGACGCTGGCGTCCATGCGGTTTTCGAAACGCACGTCACGGGAAGTGACGATGCCGACCAGGTCGCCATCGTGCAGTACCGGAACGCCGGAAATGTTGTGCATGCGGGTCAGTTCGAACAGGTCGCGCACCGTGGCGTCAGCCTCGATGGTGATCGGGTCTTTGACGACGCCGGCTTCGAACTTCTTGACCTTGCGGACTTCGGCAGCTTGCTGCTCGATGGTCATGTTCTTGTGGATGATGCCGATGCCACCTTCCTGAGCCATGGCGATTGCCAGACGGGCTTCAGTGACGGTGTCCATTGCGGCGGAAACCAGTGGAATATTCAGCTCGATGCCACGGGTAAGACGGGTCTTGAGACTGACTTCGTTAGGAAGCACCTCGGAATAACCGGGTACTAGGAGAATGTCGTCGAAGGTCAGAGCTTCTTGGCTGATACGCAGCATCGCGGGGGCTCCCGAGCGGGAAAATGGAAGCGCGCCATTATACTCAGACACCTACCCGGGCTCAATGTAAAAGTCTGTCTATTATCAACGGGGTGATGGATGGGGAATTTGCCGGAACACAGCGTCTGTTTCGCGGGCCGGCATTGCACCTGCCGACGATGATTTCAGCACCCGGACCCGGCTGCCGAAATCCCCCTACAACTCCACCTTCACCCAACTCACCGGCTGATCCAGCCATTCGGCGAACTCGTCGAGAAAGCTCTGCTTGAACCCGGCCTCGGCCCAGTTGTTGAAGATGAAACCGAGGTTGGAAAAGCCGCACTCCTGCAAGAACAGAAAACCGTTGATGTCGTCTTCATGCCCGCACTCGGGGCAGGTGAAGTTATCGGTGCGCCCGGGCATCCAGTCTTCCAGGCTCTCGAACAGCGCCTCCCCCACTTCCTGGCGGCACTCGGCGCAGCCCGCTTCCTCGAGAAACCCCTTGGACGGGGTATAGATGCAGCGTTTGGTAATGATTTCCAGGCCGTTGATCGGCTCGCCGAAGGGCAAGGCCTCCGGGTGCAGCACCACCTCCCGCGCACCTGGGGCAATGGCGTGCGCCATGCGATTGCCGGTACGGCCACAGGTGCTCAAGGCTTCCTCGACGATATTCTTGCGCACCAGCCAGCGCACGATCGCCCGGGCGCGGGGTTCGTGAACCGGCAAGGTGGAGATTTTCGGAACGATGATGCTTTGCGAGTTCATGGGTGGGGCCTGAAGCGTCTGAAGGGAAGTCTGCGTCGCCTGCTCGGACAGTACGCCTGCGAGCTGATATCTACTAAATAAGTGTAGAAGTCGGCGTGCCTGGCAGATCCGAGGGCCCGCAGCTTAATCCCTGAACTCCACAGGTCAAGTGCTCAGGTAACGGCCGATCAGGGCAATGCCGCTGGCCAGCACCAGCCAGGTCACCAGCCGGACGAACGCCTCGCGGGACAACTTCAGGGTCAGCCGACGCCCCATCCACAAGCCCAGCGCCATCGCCGGCAACAGGCACAGCGCCAGCAGCAATAAAGGCAGCTGCGCATAAACGCCGGCAATGGCGAACAGGCTCAGGCGCACCACCGTGCTGCAACTGATCAGCGCACTCTGGGTGGCCCGCGCCGCATCCTTGGGCAGGCGGCTGTTCAGATAGATTGCATATAAAAAGCCGCCACTGCCAAACAGCGCCCCGAACGTCCCACCCACGGTGCCCATGGGAATCGCCCAGCCCGCCGCCAGCGCCTTGGGCCTTGCCTTGACCCACAGGCTGTACACCGCATAAGCACTGATAAACAGCCCCATCAACAGCAGCAACAGGTCGGACTTGAGGTTGAGCAGGAAGATCACCCCCAGGGTGCAGCCCAGCGCCATGCACGGCAGCAGGCGTACCAGCTCGGAGCGATCGACATCCCGCCGTGACGGCAAGAGGTTGCCGAAGGCCGCGACAAAATCCAGCAGCACCAGCAGCGGGATTATCTTCGACAGCGGCATGAACAGGATCAGCACCGGCCCGGCCACCAGCGCCGTGCCGAACCCGGCAATGCCAAACACGATATAGGCCAGGGCGATCCCCAGGCCGATCGCCAGCCAGCCACTCGCCCCCCACGACCACTGCCCCAACAACTCGACCATGCTCATCGATTCGCCATCCTCCTTTAATCAAGGAATGACTTTAGCCAGCCACAAGCCTTGCGACTAATATCATCAAAGCCATCTACCCATCTCAAAAAGGCATGACGAGTGATTTCAACCCGCCAACTGCGCTACTTCGTGGAAATCGCCGACAGCGGCAGTTTCAGCGCGGCCGCCGAACGCCTGTTCATTGCCCAGTCCGCCCTCAGCCGGCAGATCAAGGAACTGGAAAACCACCTCAAGACCCCGCTGTTCGAACGCACCGCGCGCCTGCCCAGGCTGACGGCAGCAGGCGAAGCCTTCTACCCGCGCGCCCGCAACCTGCTCGATGAGCTGAACAAGGCCAGCGAGCTGGCGACCCAGGTCGGCCATGGGCAACTGGGGACATTGCGCTTGAGCCACTCCAGCACGGTGTCCATGAGCGGCCGCTTGCTGCGGGCCATCAGCGGTTATCTGGAACAGTGCCCGGGCGCCTCGATGGACATCGCCACCCTGTCTTCCGAAGCGCAGCTGGAGGAAGTCGCCGAAGGCCGGCTGGATATCGGCCTGCTACGGCTGCCGGTACTGCGCCAGCGCGAGGGCGTGCGGATCACGCCGCTGTTCAGCGAGCGCCTGCTGCTGGCCGTGCCGCCGGGTCACCCTCTGGCATTGGATCCTCCCGAGCAGGGCGTGGATCTGGCGCAACTGCGCGACGAAGCCTTTATCTCCATTCCCCATCCACAACGCGGCGGCCTGAGTTACCTGTCGGCCGAGCTGTGCATGCGCCAGGGCTTTTTTCCCAAGGCGGCGCGGGTGCTGTCGCGCAAGACCACCCAGCTGCAATTGATCCAGGCCGGATTCGGCATCGCCCTGCTGCCCGAATCGATGCAAGACATTGCACCCGCCAGCCTGCACTTCCTGCCCTTGGCAGACCCGGCCTGCCAGAGCACGGTCGCCCTCGCCTGCCGGCAGGACCCGACACCTCTGGTCAAGCAGTTCATCGAACACTTCCACGGCGCCCTCACGGCCTAACCGCCGAGGGACGCATTCAAGGTCGGCAAAGGCATCGTCTCCTTTTGTTTCGATCCATGGAGATTGTTTGCCGAATGCCTTTAAACTGCGCCCCATGATTAAAGATCCCTTTGCAAGACTCGGCCTGGACCGCGAAGTCCTGACCGTCAGCCAGCTCAACGGCCGTGCGCGGGTGTTGCTGGAAGACGTGTTCAGCAACATCTGGGTCGAAGGCGAAATCTCCAACCTCGCCCGCCCGGCGTCCGGCCATGTGTACTTCACCCTCAAGGACAGCGGTGCCCAGGTGCGCTGCGCGCTGTTTCGGCAAAATGCCGCGCGGGTGCGCCAGGCGCTGAAGGACGGCCTGGCGGTCAAGGTGCGCGGCAAGGTCTCGCTGTTCGAGGGCCGCGGCGACTATCAGCTGATCCTCGATACGGTCGAGCCGGCCGGCGACGGCGCCCTGCGCCTGGCCTTCGATGCCCTGAAGGAAAAGCTCAGCGCCGAAGGTCTGTTCAGCACCGAACGCAAGGTGCCGCTGCCAGCCCATCCGCAGCGCATCGGCATTATCAGTTCGCCGACGGGCGCGGTGATTCGCGACATCATCAGCGTGTTCCGCCGCCGCGCACCGCAAGTGGCCCTGACCCTGATCCCGACCGCCGTGCAAGGCCGAGAGGCGACCGCGCAGATCGTCCGCGCCCTGAAAATGGCCGATGCCCGGGGCTTCGACGCACTGATCCTGGCCCGTGGCGGCGGCTCCCTGGAAGACCTCTGGTGCTTCAACGAAGAAGCCGTGGCCCGGGCGGTGGATGCCTGTGTCACGCCGATCGTCAGCGCCGTGGGTCATGAAACCGACGTCTCGATCAGCGACTTCGTCGCCGACGTGCGCGCACCGACGCCCTCGGCGGCCGCCGAGTTGCTCGCACCGGACTCCAGCGACCTGCGACACCGGGTCGAAAGCCTGCATCGACGCCTGGTGATGCGCATGCGCGATCGCCTGCTGCGCGATCGCCTGCGCCTGGAAGGCATGGCCCGGCGCCTGCGCCACCCCGGCGAGCGCCTGCGCCAGCAAGCGCAACGCCTGGACGACCTGGACATGCGCATGCGCCGGGCGTTCGAGCGCAGCCTCAATACTCGCCGCGAACGCCTGATCCGCCTGGAAACCCGGCTCGCCGGCCAGCACCCCGGGCGTCAGCTGGCGCTGCTGCGGCAACGCCTCGACAGCCTGGCCGAACGCCTGCCACGGGCCATGCGCGAAGGTCTGAAATCCCGCCGCCTGCAACTGCAAAGCCAGGTGCAGACCCTGCATGTGGTCAGCCCGCTGGCCACCCTCGGCCGTGGCTACAGCATCCTGCTGGACGAACGCGGCCAAGCCATTCGCAGCGCCGCACAGACCCAGCCGGGCCAACGCCTCAAGGCCCGCCTTGGCGAAGGCGAACTGCAGGTCCGGGTCGAAGACAATCACCTGACGCCTGTCACCCTCTCTTTACTGGATTGATCCATGCCGCGTTTTCTGAGCTCCCTGCTGTTGCTGTGCCTGACCTTCAACGCCCATGCCGATAGCTACATCACGCGCCTGCTGAACAAACCGGTGCCCGGCGGCGTGGCGGTGATCGACCTGGGCAGCGCCGCCCAGGCGCCCAAGGCCAGCTACCAGGGCAAACCGCTGCTGGTGGTCAAGGAACAGAACAACTGGCTGGCGATTGTCGGCATCCCCCTGACCGTCAAGCCCGGCCCTCAGCAGATCAGTGCTGGCGGTCGCAGCCTGAACTTCAATGTGGGCAGCAAGAAATACCCGGAACAGCACATCACGCTAAAGAACAAACGCCAGGTCAACCCCGATCCGGCCGACCTCAAGCGCATCGACGCCGAGTTGGCCGAGCAGGTTCGCGCCTACCGCAGTTTCAGCCCCAACACCCCGAGCAACCTGCTGCTGGACAAGCCGGTGAGCGGCCCGCTGTCGAGCAAGTTCGGCGTACGCCGCTTCTTCAACGGTGAGGAGCGCAACCCACACGCCGGGCTGGACTTCGCGGTGCCCGCCGGGACAGCGATCAAGACGCCGGCCGCCGGTAAGGTGATCCTGATCGGCAATTACTTTTTCAACGGCAACACCGTATTCGTCGACCATGGCCAGGGCTTTATCAGCATGTTCTGCCATATGTCGAAAATCGACGTGAAGGTCGGCCAGCAACTGGCCCGCGGCGGCGTGGTCGGGAAAGTCGGCTCCACCGGGCGCGCCACCGGGCCGCACATGCACTGGAACGTCAGCCTGAACGACGCCCGGGTCGATCCGGCGATCTTTATCGGTGCCTTCCAGCCCTGAGTCATGACTCCTGCAGGGATTGCGCAGGTTCAAAAGTCTGCGCAATAAGATCGAGCAAGCCATCAATCCAGCAGAATAAAATCTCGCAAAATTTTCGTTTTAAGAGATTTATCTCAATTTTTTTCGACTGCTTGCCATCTTTCACCCCAATGGTTAGGGTTGAGGGCATGAAAACCTCTCACACCCTCATTCAGCGCCGTCAACACCGAAGCCTCTGCCTCGTCAGCGCACGACTGCCAGGTTGAGTCGCGGTACCTCGTCCCCTGCTTCAAACAGCACACCCATTGATTCACCGGCAGGCCGCCTCTTTTCGGCCCGGACAATAAGGATTTTCCCATGAGCATGCTCAAAGACCCTTCCTCGAAGTACCGCGCGTTCCCGACCATCAACTTGCCGGACCGCACCTGGCCGTCGAAGACCATCACCAGCGCGCCGACCTGGTGCAGCTCCGACCTGCGTGATGGCAACCAGTCGTTGATCGAGCCGATGGATGCGGTGAAGAAGCTGCGTTTCTGGAAAACCCTGGTCGCCGTCGGTGTGAAAGAAATCGAGGCCTCCTTCCCGGCCGCTTCGCAGACCGACTTCGACTTCGTGCGCACCCTGATCGAAGGCGGCCACATCCCGGACGACACCACCATCCAGGTGCTGACCCAGGCCCGTGAAGACCTGATCGCCCGTACCTTCGAATCGTTGCGCGGGGCGAAGAAAGCCATCGTCCACCTGTACAACGCCACCAGCCCGTCGTTCCGCCGCATTGTCTTCAACCAGGACAAGGAAGGCGTGAAAGAGATCGCGGTGAACGCCGCCAAGCTGTTCGTCAAATACGCCGCCCAGCAGCCGGAAACCCAATGGCAGTTCGAATACTCGCCAGAGACCTTCAGCGCCACTGAGCTGGAGTTCGCCAAGGAAGTCTGCGACGCGGTGATCGAGGTCTGGAACCCGACGCCAGCCAACAAGGTGATCCTCAACCTGCCGGCCACCGTCGAAGTCGCCACGCCGAACATCTATGCCGACCAGATCGAATGGTTCGGCCGCCACATCAACCGTCGTGACAGCGTGCTCATCAGCCTGCACACCCACAACGACCGTGGTACCGGCGTAGCCGCCACCGAGCTGGGCCTGATGGCCGGCGCCGACCGCGTCGAAGGCTGCCTGTTCGGCAACGGCGAACGTACCGGCAACGTCGACCTGGTCACCGTGGCCCTGAACCTCTACACCCAAGGCATCGATCCAGAGCTGGACTTCTCCGATATCGACGGCGTGCGCAAAGTGGTCGAAGAGTGCAACCAGATTCCGGTGCACCCTCGTCATCCGTATGTCGGCGACCTGGTTCACACCGCCTTCTCCGGCTCGCACCAGGATGCGATCCGCAAGGGCTTCGCCCAGCAGAAATCCGATGGGCTGTGGGAAGTACCCTACCTGCCGATCGACCCGGCCGACATCGGCCGCAGCTACGAGGCGGTGATTCGCGTCAACAGCCAGTCGGGCAAAGGCGGTATCGCCTACCTGCTGGAACAGGAATACGGCATCAGCTTGCCGCGCCGCATGCAGATCGAGTTCAGCCAGGTGGTACAGCGTGAAACCGATCGCCTGGGCCTGGAGATGACCGCCCAGCAGATCCACGCGCTGCTCCACAGCGAATACTTGCAGGCCAACACCCCGTATGCGCTGGTCAGCCACCGCCTGCAGGAAGAAAACGGCCACAGCGCCGTGGAAGTGGAAGTCTCCAGCAAGGGCCAGGGCGAGACCAACCTGCACTGGCGCGGCAAGGGCAACGGCGCCCTGGAAGCCCTGGTGGCCGGCTTGCCGATTCCGGTGGAAATCATGGACTACAACGAGCACGCCATCGGCGCGGGCACCAACGCCAAGGCCGCGGCCTATATCGAACTGCGTGTGAACGGCGAACGTGCGGTGCACGGTGTGGGTATCGATGAAAACATCACCACCGCCAGCTTCAAGGCCCTGTTCAGCGCGCTGAACCGCTCCCTGAGCCAGCTGGACGCCAAAGCCGCCTGACGGTTTTACGGCGACAAAAAAGCCCCGGATGATCCGGGGCTTTTTTGTCGCCGTGTATTTATTGCCTCACTCAGGCAGTGGTATTGATCCGCGCCGTCAGCGCCTGGAGCAAGGCCGCCTGCAACACCTGCAGGTTGCTGGCGGTGATCGCGATCTGCGCCTGCACTTGCAAGGCCTGTTGTGCCTTCTGCTCCTCGCTCGCCTGCCCCTTCTGCACCCCGGACAATTGCGACTGCAGCTCGGACAGGGTCTTTTCGGTCTGGTCGATCTGCTTCTGCAACTGCGCGACCATATCAGCGGTGGACGAGGTGAAATCGGCCTTGGCGCCGTACTCCTGCATGTCGACACTCACCGAGTCGCTGTCCTCGGCAACGCTCTTGTCCTGCACCTCGAGCGGGCTGGCCTGCTGCTCGGCGATGTTGAGCTTTTGCGGCGCGGCCCCCAGAGGGAATGGATTGATGCTCGCTGCACCGATACTGGTCATGATGAATCTCCCTGAAAACTCTCTCATCCCTTAACGGCCCACCCCAACAAATCTTTAAGCCTGGGTGAACTCGAAGGTGTCGGCATCGAGGTAGGCTGGAAAACGCGCGCGATAGGCGGCCAGATCCGCGGCATTCAGGCAGACCTGGAATACCCCATCGGCCTCACCCGCGCTGAGCAGGGTCTCACCCTGAAAATCCAGCACCTGGCTATCCCCGGTGTAGGCAAACCCCTTGCCGTCGGTGCCGACCCGATTGACCGCCGCCACATAACACAGGTTTTCGATGGCCCTGGCCGGCAACAAACGGTTCCAGTGCTGACGCCGCGCCCCCGGCCAGTTGGCCGTGTACAGCAGCAAGTCGGTATCCCGGGCATCGCGGCTCCACACCGGAAAGCGCAGGTCGTAGCAGATCAGCGGCCTGACCCGCCAACCCTTGAGTTCGAATTGCACCTGGCGCTCGCCCGGCGTGTAGTGATCGTGCTCGCCGGCCATGCGGAACAAATGACGTTTGTCGTAATGCCAGACCTCGCCGTCGGGACGAGCCCACAGCAGGCGGTTGCGGTGGCTGCCGTCGGCGGCCTGGATAATCACGCTGCCGGTGACCACCGCACCGAGCCTGGCGGCCTGGCTGCGCAGCCACTTGCTGGTCGGACCGTTTTCCGCCTCGGCGAGGGCTTCGGACTCCATGGAAAATCCGGTGGTGAACATTTCCGGCAAGATAATCAAATCGGCGCCCCGGGCCTGTTCGAGCAACAGCTCGAAGTGCTCGAGATTGGCCTGGCGATCGTGCCAGGCCAGGGAGGTCTGGATCAGCGCCACATTCAGATTGGGCAAAGCACTCAGATCACGCATAACTTCTCCGCTGCCTGACGCAGCGTCTCCTCACGTTTGGCAAAGCATAGCCTTACCAGACGCTGTCCTTGCGGTGGCTCGCGGTAGAACACCGACACCGGAATGGTCGCGACGCCGTGCTCGCGGGTCATCCAGATCGCCATTTCGACGTCATTCAGGTCCGGACGGATCCGCGAGTAGTCCACCAGTTGAAAGTAAGTACCGGCCACCCGGGTAAAGCTGAACTGCGAAGCCCCCAGCAGGTCGCAGAACAGGTCGCGCTTGGCCTGATAGAAAGCGGGAAGCTCTTCGACATGTTCCGGGTGTTCGGCCATGTAGTCCGCCAGAGCGTACTGCAAAGGGGTTACGCCGCAGAAGCTGACATATTGATGCACCTTGCGCAGCTCCGCGCTCAGGGCCAGCGGAGCGACCACGTAACCGGTTTTCCAGCCGGTCACGTGATAAGTCTTGCCAAAGGAACTGACCACAAATGCCCGCTGGTACAGCTCCTCATGGGCCAGCACGCTGACGTGGGGGATGCCGTCGAGCACCAGGTGCTCGTACACCTCGTCGCTGACCAGGTAGATATCCCGATCGCGAATCAGCGCCGCCAACTGCTCCAGTTCGGCACGACTGATCAGGGCGCCGCTGGGGTTGTGCGGCGTATTGAGGATGATCATCCGCGTGCGCGGGCTCAGGGCTTCGCCAAGCTTCTGCCAATCGATGGCGAAATCGTTCAGGCCCAGCTGCACATGCACGCAACGGCCGCCGGCCAGTTCCACCGAAGGCTCATAGCTGTCGTAGCAAGGATCGAAGACGATCACTTCATCACCGGCCTGGATCACCGCCTGGATGGCGCAGAAGATCGCCTGGGTGGCGCCTGGAGTGATGGTTACCTCGGTGTCGGCATTCACCTGCACGCCATAACTGCGGGCGATCTTGGCCGCCACTTGCTGGCGCAAGGCTGGCAGGCCGGTCATCGGTGCGTATTGGTTGTGGCCGCTGGCAATATGCCGGGCGACGGCATCGCGCAGGGCCTGCGGGCCATCGAAATCGGGAAAACCCTGGGACAGGTTCAGCGCGCCGGTTTCCACGGCGAGCTGCGACATTTGCGTGAAGATGGTGGTGCCGACATTCGGCAGCTTACTGGTGATCATGGGTGATTCCCTGCTGAACACCCGGCTCTACGGCGGCACGGGGAGGTCCCGAGAATAGCCCAAAGGGCGGCGATTAAAAAAGGGTCCCTGAAGGACCCTTTTTAATCGCAGCTACAAGCTGTAAGTCATAAGCTGCAAGCCCTTGCCGCTTTTTTACTTGTAGCTTGACGCTTGCAACTCGAAGCTCTGTGTCAGCGCTTGTCCTTGCGCTTCTTCTCGGCCTTTTTGTGGTGTGTCATCAAACGACGCTTCTTGTTGACCTGACGGTCGGTGAGCGTGTTCTTGTTGCCTTCGTACGGGTTTTCACCACCCTTGAATTCGATGCGGATCGGCGTACCGACCAGCTTCAGAACACGACGGTAGGTGTTTTCCAGGTAGCGCACATAAGACTTCGGCACCTTCTCCACCTGGTTGCCGTGGATCACGATCAGCGGCGGGTTGGCACCACCCAGGTGGGCATAACGCAGCTTGATGCGACGGTTGTTGACCATCGGTGGCGCGTGCTCGCTCACGGCGTCTTCGAGAATCTGCGTCAGGCGGCTGGTCGGCCAGCGGGTCACCGCGGACTTGAAGGAGTTCTGCACCGACTGGTAGAGGTTGCCCACGCCAGTACCGTGCAATGCCGAGATGAAGTGGATGTCGGCGAAGTCGACGAAGAACAGCCGGCGCTCCAGCTCGGTCTTCACATAGTCACGCTCGCGCGGGTCCATGCCATCCCATTTGTTCAGGGCGATGACCAGCGCCCGGCCTGCTTCTAGGGCGAAGCCCAGCAGGTTCAGGTCGTGGTCCACCACGCCTTCGCGGGCGTCCATGACGAAGATCACCACGTTGGCGTCTTTGATCGCCTGCAGGGTTTTGACCACCGAGAACTTTTCGACTTCCTCGTGGATCTTGCCGCGCTTGCGCACCCCGGCGGTGTCGATCAGCGTGTACTTCTCTTCGTTACGCTCGAAGGGAATGTAGATACTGTCGCGGGTGGTCCCCGGCTGGTCGTAGACGATGACCCGGTCTTCGCCGAGCATGCGGTTGACCAGGGTGGACTTGCCCACGTTCGGCCGGCCGATGATGGCGATCTTGATCCCGTCTTTTTCGCTCGGGCCCGGAATGCGCTTGGCTTCCTCGCCTTCGGCAACGACTTCTTCCTCACCTTCTTCCGGCTCGTCTGCGTCGTCTTTCGGGAACTCGCCCAGGGCGATTTCCAGCATCTGCGAGATACCGCGACCGTGAGCACCGGCGATCGGAATCGCGTCGCCCATGCCCAGCGGGGCGAACTCGGCACGCGCCATGTCAGGGTCGATGTTGTCGACCTTGTTGGCAATCACGAACGAGGTCTTGTTCCGCTTGCGCAGGTGCTCGCCGATCATCTGGTCGGCCGCGGTGAAACCGGCCTTGGCATCTACCAGGAACAGGACGACATCGGCTTCTTCGATGGCCAGCAGCGACTGCTCGGCCATCTTTTCGTCCATGCCATGCTCGTCACCGGAGATACCGCCGGTGTCGATCAGAATGTAGGTACGCCCTTGCCACTTGGCCTCACCGTATTGGCGATCACGGGTCAGACCGGACAGGTCGCCGACAATGGCGTCGCGAGTCCGAGTCAGGCGGTTGAACAAGGTGGACTTGCCGACGTTCGGTCGGCCCACCAGGGCGATTACGGGAACCATGCGGCTCTCCACTGCGTTAATTCAGAAAATACAAAAGCCGCTGCGAGGCAGCGGCTGGTGCTCGGGGCAGCACATCGCGTGCTGCGAACCTTGCCGGGGCAAGGCCGCTTGGGGATCAACCCCAAGCATAGTCAAACCATTACTTGATGGTCAGGGCTTCCAGTTTGCCGCTGTTGCCATACACATAAATCATGTTGCCCACCACCAGCGGACGCGCACGCAGACCATCGCTGTCGATACGCTCACGGCCGACGAAGCGACCGTCCACCTGGCTCAGCAGGTGCAGGTAACCTTCCAGGTCACCGACCGCCACGTAGCTGGAGAAGACTTCCGGGGCCGACAGTTGACGGCGGGCCAGCGAGTCGTTGCTCCACAGTGCAGTGGTGGAACGCTCGTCGACGCTTTCGACCGTGCCGGAAGACAGGCTCACATAGACGCTACCGAAACCTTGAGCGACACCCGCATAGCTGGAAGCATCGCGCTGCCAGAGCGGACGACCGCTTTCCAGGTCCAGCGCCGCTACGCGACCCTGGTAGCTGGCGACATACAGGGTGCCGCCGGACAACAGCAGGCCACCGTCGATGTCGACCACACGATCCAGCTCGGAACGACCTTGCGGAATGGCCACGCGCTGTTCCCACACCGGTACGCCGTTGCGGATATCCAGGGCCACCACTTTACCGGTCGACAGACCGGCGACCGCCAGGCGGTTGGTGGTGATTGGCGCGCTGGTGCCACGCAGGGTCAGTACCGCAGGGGTGCTGTCATAGACCCACATCTGGTTGCCGGTGGCGGCATCGAGGCCGATCACACGGTCATCCTGGGTCTGGACCACAACCACATCGCCATTGGTGGACGGCGGAGCCAGTACTTCACTGGTCACCCGCGCGCGCCACTTCTCTTCGCCGCTCGAAGCGTCCAGAGCAACCACTTCACCCTTGAGGGTACCGATCATGACCAGGCCGTAACCCACGCCAACGGCACCGGACACAGGCAACTCCAGGTCCTGTTTCCATTTGACGTCGCCGTTCATGCGATCCAGCGCTTCTACCACGCCAGTAACGTCGGCGGCATAGATGGTGCTGCCGTCGATCGCCGGAACCAGCATGTTGTAGGTTTCGCCCTGGCCGTCACCGACCGAACGGCTCCACTGTTTCTGCAGGACCACTTCTTCTTTGAAGTCGACCAGTTCGGCAGGTGGCAATTCTTTCTTGCTGTTGCTGCTGCAACCCGCGGCCAGAACGGCCAGAGCCAGCAATGCTGCATGTTTCCAACGGATCACGTCACGCATCCCCTTTGGCCAGGTCGTCCAGCTTGATTTGTAGGCCACCGACCGCCGCTTCATCGGACAGCGCAGCCTTGGCTTTTTCGTACGCAGCATGGGCTTCGTCGGTACGGCCCAACTGGACCAGCAGGTCGCCCTTGAGCTCTTCGCGAGTGGCCAGGAATGCCTTGTCGGCATCGCCTTCGAGCAGCTTCAGTGCTTCTTCAGCCTTGTTCTGCGCCGCCAGGACCTGGGCCAGACGCTGACGGGCGATCTCGCCCAGCGTCGGGTTGGCCGGCTTGTCGGCGATGGCTTTGAGCTCGGTAGCGGCGTCGTCCAGCTTGCCGGTGTCGACCGCCACCTTGGCGACGAACAGGCTGCCGTATTGCGCGTAGGCGGTACCGCCGAACTCGCTGTTGAGCTTGCCGGCCAGGTCTGCAACACGGGCTGCATCCGGCTTGCCGTCAGGCGTCAGCGTGGTTTCCAGCAATTGCTGATAGAGCATCGAGGCGCCTTGCGACTGATTGCTCTGATACTTGTGCCAGGCCTGCCAGCCGAACACGATGACCAGCGCCAACAGGCCGCCGGTGACCAGGGGTTTGCCGTTGCGCTGCCACCAGTCCTTCAAATCCGCCAGCTGTTCATCTTCGGTACTCGACACCCCAATACTCCTTATTCGCTAAATCGGCTGTTTGACAGCTTCAACCCTGCACGACGCAGGTGGCCAGGTGTGCAGCGAGCGCATCCCAGGCAATGCTTTGTTGTTCGCCCTGGCCACGCAGGGGTTTGAAACCTACCACTTGCTGGGCCAGTTCGTCGTCACCGAGGATCAATGCGTACAACGCACCGCTCTTGTCGGCCTTCTTGAACTGGCTCTTGAAGCTACCGGCGCCGGCGTTGATCTGCAGGCGCAGGTTCGGCAATTGATCACGAACACGCTCACTCAGCGCCAGTGCGGCCAGTTCGGCAGCTTCCCCGAAGGCGCAGAGGTAAACGTCGACCTGACGCGAGATCTCTTCCGGGATCTGCTCCAGGGTTTCCAGCAGCAGCACCAGGCGCTCGATCCCCATGGCGAAACCGACACCTGGGGTCGGCTTGCCGCCCATCTGCTCGACCAGGCCGTCGTAACGGCCGCCGGCACAGACGGTGCCCTGGGCGCCGAGCTTGTCGGTGACCCATTCGAAAACGGTCTTGCTGTAGTAGTCCAGCCCGCGCACCAGCTTCGGGTTGATCACATAAGGGATACCGGCGGCATCCAGGCGAGCCTTGAGGCCCTCGAAATGCACGCGGGACTCTTCGTCCAGGTAGTCGGCCAGCTTCGGCGCGTCCACCAGCACGGCTTGAGTGTCCGGGTTCTTGGTGTCGAGCACGCGCAGCGGGTTGGTTGTCAGACGGCGCTGGCTGTCTTCGTCCAGGCTGTCCATGCGCGCCGAGAGGAACGTCACCAGCGCATCGCGGTAACGCGCACGGGCTTCGGCGGTCCCCAGGCTGTTCAGTTCGAGCTTGACCGCATCACGGATGCCCAGCTCGCCCCACAGGCGCCAGGTCAGCACGATCAGTTCGGCGTCGATGTCCGGACCGTCGAGATTGAAGACCTCGCAACCGATCTGGTGGAACTGGCGATAACGGCCTTTCTGCGGACGCTCGTGGCGGAACATCGGGCCGATGTACCAAAGCTTCTGCACCTGACCACCGCCGGTGATGCCATGCTCGAGCACAGCGCGCACGCACGCCGCGGTGCCTTCCGGACGCAGGGTCAGGGAGTCGCCGTTGCGGTCGTCGAAGGTGTACATCTCTTTTTCGACGATGTCGGTCACTTCACCGATGGAGCGCTTGAACAGCTCGGTGAACTCGACGATCGGCATACGGATCTGCTTGTAACCGTAGTTATCCAGCAACCGTGCAACGGTGCCCTCGAAATAGCGCCACAGGGGCGTCTGCTCGGGCAGGATGTCGTTCATGCCACGAATGGCTTGCAGAGACTTGCTCACTATAAATCCTTAAATTCGTTCGGCTCTTCAGTCGGGCTCAGCCGCGAGCGATCAGCGCTGCGTCGGCTTCGACCTTTTCGGCCGCTTTCTCGCGGATCAGCTTTTCCAGTTGATCCACAAGATTGTCATTCGTCAGTTTCTGCGACGGCTTGCCGTCGATGTAAATCAGGTTCGGCGTCCCGCCGGTCAGGCCGATATGCGCCTCTTTGGCTTCGCCCGGACCGTTGACCACACAACCGATGACCGCCACGTCCAGCGGTACCAGCAGATCCTCGAGACGCCCTTCCAGTTCGTTCATGGTCTTGACCACATCGAAGTTCTGCCGCGAGCAGCTCGGGCAGGCGATGAAGTTGATGCCACGGGAACGCAGATGCAGGGACTTGAGAATGTCGTAGCCGACTTTCACTTCTTCGACCGGGTCGGCCGCCAACGAGATGCGAATAGTATCGCCAATCCCTTCGGCCAGCAGCATACCGAGGCCCACGGCGGATTTCACCGTGCCTGAGCGCAAACCGCCGGCTTCGGTGATACCCAGGTGCAGCGGCTGGATGATTTCCTTGGCCAGCAGGCGATAGGCTTCGACGGCCATGAACACGTCGGAGGCTTTCACGCTGACCTTGAAGTCCTTGAAGTTCAGACGTTCGAGGTGCTCGACGTGACGCAGGGCAGATTCCACCAGCGCCGCCGGGGTCGGCTCGCCGTATTTCTTCTGCAGGTCCTTTTCCAGGGAGCCGGCGTTGACCCCGATACGGATCGGGATCCCGCGATCACGGGCCGCGTCCACCACGGCACGCACGCGGTCTTCACGACCGATGTTGCCGGGGTTGATCCGCAGGCAATCGACGCCCAGTTCGGCCACGCGCAAGGCGATCTTGTAGTCGAAGTGGATGTCGGCAACCAGCGGCACCTTGACCTGCTGCTTGATGCGGCCGAAGGCTTCGGCCGCGTCCATGTCCGGTACGGAAACCCGCACGATATCGACGCCGGCCGCTTCCAGACGGTTGATCTGGGCCACAGTGGCCGCCACATCGTTGGTGTCGCTGTTGGTCATGCTCTGCACGGCAATGGGGGCATCGCCACCCACGGGTACCGAGCCGACCCAGATCTTGCGGGACTCGCGACGTTTGATTGGAGATTCGCCGTGCATGACTTATTGACCTAACTTCAGGCGAGCAGTCTCGCCACTGGTGAACGGAGCCACATCGACCGCTTGTCCGTTGTAGCTGACCTGCGCACCACGGGCATAACCCAGGCGCACGGCAAATGGCGGCTTGCCGGAAACATCGGCAGTCTCGCCCTTGCGCTTCAGGCCACTCAACAGCACTTTGCCGCTGCCGTCGGTGATCTGGGTCCAGCAATCGGCTGTGAACTGGATCTGTACCTGACCCGCGCCAGCTACAGGCGCGGCGGCAGGTGCAGTTGGAGCTGCCGGGGCAGCCGGAATAGTCGCTGCCGCGACCACAGGCGCTACAGGGGCAGGCGCGGCCGGAGCGCTCGGCGCGGGTGCTGCCGGTGCCACGACCACTGGAGCAGGAGCAACCGGAGCAGCAGGTGCAACAGCCGGAACGCTTGGCGCAGGAGCAGCGGCATCCGCTGGGGCCTGGCCTGGAGCCGGGGTTTCAGGCAGGGCCAGAGCGGTTTCGCCTTCGGCCTGACCTTCCACGACCGCCTGGTCTTCCGGCTCGTCGATCGGATGAATTTGCGTGGTACCGTCAGCACCTTCGACTTCGACGTGCTCTTGATTGAGACCGACCAGTTCCTTGGTACGCACCGAGGTCTGATCCTGCCACCAGATAAAGCCGCCGCCGATCACCGCAATCAGCAGCAACAGGCTGACGATGCGCAAAATGGTGTGGGAAACCCGTACCGGCTCTTCGATACGGCCCAGGCTGTGCACATTGCTGCCCTGGGAATCGGTGCCCGTGTATTGGTCGAAGGCCTGGACCAGAACGGCCTGGTCCATCCCCAGCAACTTGGCGTAGGCACGGATATAACCGCGGGCGAAGGTATGCCCCGGCAGCTTGTCGAAAGCGCCGGCTTCCAGGTTGCTCAACGAGCTGGCGGTCAGATTGAGCTTGAGGGCCACGTCAGCCAGCGCCCAACCATTGCTTTCGCGGGCCTGGCGCAGGGTCTCACCGGGGTTTACGCGAGTCGCTGCTAGAACTTCGGGATGCGCCGCTTTCATCATTGCTCCGACAGGTATTGCTGATATTCCGGCGTACCGGGATAGAGTCGTTTTAATTGCAGGCCGTAACTGGCGGCCTTGTCGCGATCTTCGAACACCGTTGCCAGCCGAACGCCGAGCAATAGACTACGTGCATTTTGCTCGCCGAGCAGGCTAAAACGATCGTAATAGTCGCGTGCGGGCACATAATGCCTGTCTTCGAAGGACAACTCAGCCATTTCCAGCAATGCGCGAGGCTGCTGGCGGTTCAAGCGCAGGGCTTTTTCCAGGTGCTGCCGGGCCAGATCACGCTCACCCAGCATCGCGGCGGTCATGCCAAGGTTCTCGAACACTCGGGATCGCTCGGGGTACAGGGTATCAGCAGCCGCCTGTTCAAAGCGCTGATAAGCATCTTTGTAACGTTTTTCTTCAAAGAGAAAGCTGCCGTAGTTGTTCAGGATACGGGCATCGGAAGGACGCGAAGCCAGGGCCTTGCGGTAATGCCGGTCAGCCAGCTCGGGTTCCATTTCGGCCTGGAACACCAGCGCCAGGGCGGCATTGGCGTCAGCATCGGACTCATCCAGCTCCAGGGCCTTTTTCAGCGGCACCTTCGCCCGTTCGGTCATGCCTTGCTGCAGATAACCCAGGCCCAGCTGAACATAGGCCTCACGCGCCTCGTCCCGCCCCTTGCTTGTCTTCATCGGGTTGAAATCCCCCGAAAGAACACAGCCAGCCGACAGGCTGACAAAAAGCAGAAGCAGCGCGACGCGCAAGGTCATGGAGATCCTCTCTCAGGTACGATTCGCAGCGCTTTGCGGCATATCGGCGTCGGCGCTCAACTCGCGCACGGCGATATAACGTTCGCTGCGACGGGTGCGATCCAGCACCTGCCCGACCAGTTGTCCACAGGCCGCATCGATGTCTTCGCCGCGCGTGGTGCGCACGGTGACGTTGAAGCCTGCGTGATGCAGTTGATCCTGGAACCGGCGAATTGCGTTGTTGCTCGGCCGCTCGTAACCGGAATGCGGGAACGGGTTGAACGGGATCAGGTTGATCTTGCAAGGAACGTCCTTGAGCAACTCGATCATTTCAGCAGCGTGCTCAACCTTATCATTGACGTCCTTGAGCAGGGTGTACTCAATCGTCAGCACGCGTTTCTCGCCCAGCGCCGACATATAACGCTGGCAGGATTCGAGCAGCATCTTCAGCGGATACTTCTTGTTGATCGGTACCAGCTGGTTGCGCAGCGCATCGTTCGGTGCGTGCAGGGACAACGCCAGGGAAACGTCGATGTGCTTGGCCAGCTCATCGATCATCGGTACCACACCGGAGGTCGACAGGGTCACGCGGCGCTTGGAGATGCCGTAGCCCAGGTCGTCCATCATCAGGCGCATGGCCGAGATGACGTTGTCGAAGTTCAGCAGCGGCTCGCCCATGCCCATCATCACCACGTTGGTGATGGCACGGTCGACGGTCGCCGGGACGCTGCCAAAGGATTTGTTGGCAATCCACACCTGGCCGATGACTTCGGCGGCGGTGAGGTTGCTATTGAAGCCTTGCTTGCCGGTGGAGCAGAAACTGCAGTCCAGGGCACAGCCTGCCTGGGACGAAACGCACAAGGTGCCGCGTTTGCCCTGGGGAATGTAAACGGTCTCGACGCAGCTGCCGGACGCCACGCGCACCACCCACTTGCGGGTGCCGTCGCTGGAGATGTCCTCGCTGACCACTTCCGGACCACGAATTTCGGCAACGGCCTTGAGCTTTTCGCGCAAGGCCTTGCCGACGTTCGTCATGGCGTCGAAATCATCGACGCCAAAGTGGTGAATCCATTTCATTACCTGACCGGCACGGAAACGCTTCTCCCCGATTGAGTCGAAGAATTTTTCCATTTCCGGTTGAGTCAGACCCAACAGGTTAGTTTTGCCAGTCGATGTAGTCATGGTTTCACCTTCACTCACGGGCCTTTGGCTTAGCGAGTGGTCACTTCGGTGGAAGCGAAGAAGTAAGCGATTTCGCGTGCAGCAGCGGCTTCGGAGTCCGAACCGTGAACGGCGTTGGCGTCGATGGATTCAGCGAAGTCAGCGCGGATGGTGCCGGCAGCAGCTTCTTTAGGGTTGGTAGCGCCCATCAGCTCACGGTTCAGAGCGATAGCGTTTTCGCCTTCCAGAACCTGAACGACAACCGGACCGGAAGTCATGAAAGCAACCAGCTCGCCGAAGAAACCACGAGCGCTGTGCTCAGCGTAGAAGCCTTCAGCTTCGGCTTTCGACAGTTGCTTCATTTTCGAAGCTACAACGCGCAGGCCAGCTTTTTCGAAACGGGTAACGATCTCGCCGATGACGTTTTTTGCAACAGCGTCAGGCTTGATGATGGAGAAAGTACGTTGAACAGCCATGGTGTAACTCCAGAAACGGTGATTAAAGCGAAAAATTAAACCCGCGAATTATACGCGGGTTTATAGGGATTGCCTAACTGCGTACGGGACAGACTCAGTCTGCTTCTTCGATCCAGGCGGCCTGAATTGCTTCAAGAACCTTCTCGCCACCGCGAGCCGGATCGTCGCTGAAATCCGGCAGAGCCAGAACCCATTGGTGCAGATCGACAAAGTTTACGTAGCGCGGATCCACATCCGGCTTGGACTCAGCCAGCTGGATCGCGATTTCCAGCACATCAACCCATTTCAGACTCATGATGATTCCTTGAATCAGTGCGGCGCTTCGGCTGCATGGTTGAGCGAGTATTTCGGAATTTCGACGGTCAGGTCTTCCTCGCCGACGATCGCCTGACAGGATAGACGCGATTGCGCCTCCAGGCCCCAGGCCTTGTCCAGCAGGTCTTCTTCCAGCTCGTCGGCTTCGTTCAGCGAGTCGAAACCCTCGCGAACGATGCAGTGGCAGGTGGTGCAGGCGCAGACGCCGCCGCAGGCGCTCTCGATCTCGATGTGGTTGTCATGGGCCACTTCGAGAATCGAGGTACCCGGCGCAGCCTCTACAACCAGGCCATCCGGGCAAAACACGGCGTGTGGCAGAAAAATGATCTGCGGCATCAGTTATTCCTCGATTTCATTCAGATTGCGCCCCGCCAGAGCGGCTTTCACCGTCGAGTCCAGGCGGCGGGCAGCAAAAGCATCGGTCACTTGCGACAGACGCTTGGTCTGCTGCTTGATGGCGTAACCATCGGTGCCACGCATCAATTCACTCAATTCCTGCATTTGCAGCTCGATGACCATGCGCTCTTCGGCATCCAGCAGACGCTCGCCGTCTGCCTCCAGAGCGCCCTGCACCGCCTCGATCAGGCGCTGGGCATCGACCTGCTGCTCGCGCAGCACGCGGGCGACCTTGTCGTCGCTGGCGTACTGGAAGGAGTCCTTGAGCATCCGGGCGATTTCTCCGTCGGTCAGGCCGTAGGACGGCTTGACCTGGATGCTGGCTTCGACGCCCGAACCCAGTTCGCGAGCGGACACGCTCAGCAGACCGTCGGCATCGACCTGGAAGGTCACGCGAATCTTCGCCGCCCCGGCGACCATGGCCGGAATGCCGCGCAGCTCGAAACGTGCCAGGGAACGGCAGTCGCTGATCAGCTCGCGCTCGCCCTGCAACACATGAATCATCATGGCCGACTGGCCATCTTTGTAAGTGGTGAAGTCCTGGGCACGGGCGACCGGGATGGTGGTGTTACGCGGAATCACCTTCTCCATCAGCCCACCCATGGTTTCCAGCCCCAGGGACAGTGGAATCACATCAAGCAGCAGCAGCTCGCCACCATCGCGCTTGTTGCCGGCCAGGGTATCGGCCTGGATCGCGGCACCAATGGCCACCACCTGGTCCGGATCGATCTCGGTCAGCGGCTGGCGACCGAACATTTCGGCGACCGCTTCGCGAACCCGTGGAACACGGGTCGAACCGCCGACCATGACCACCGCCTGGACATCATCCAGCTCGACATTGGAATCACGCACGGCGCGACGACATGCCTTGAGGCTGCGCGCCACCATCGGCTCGATCAGGGCATCGAAGGCTGCGCGGGTCAGCGGCGCCGACCAGGCGCCATAGGTCACGTCGACCGATGGGGCATCGGTGAGCGCTTCCTTGGCGGCACAGGCGATTTGCAGCAGATTGCGCTGCTTACCCGGATCGAGATCGGCGGACAGGCCGGCGCTCTCGATGATCCAGCCAGCGATCGCATGATCGAAATCGTCGCCGCCCAGGGCACTGTCGCCACCGGTGGCCAGCACTTCGAAGACGCCGCCGGTCAGGCGCAGAATGGAAATATCGAAAGTCCCGCCACCCAAGTCATAAATGGCCACCACGCCTTCGGCGTGCTGGTCCAGACCATAGGCCACGGCCGCCGCGGTCGGCTCATTGAGCAGACGCAACACGTTGAGACCGGCCAGCTTGGCCGCATCCTTGGTCGCTTGACGCTGCGCATCGTCGAAATAGGCCGGAACGGTGATCACCGCCCCCACCAACTCACCACCCAGGGTCGCCTCAGCGCGCTGACGCAATACCTTGAGGATGTCGGCAGAGACTTCCACCGGGCTTTTCGGGCCCTGGATGGTCTCGATGAACGGCATGTGCGACTCGCCGTCGACGAAGCGGTACGGCAACTGCTCGCCCAATTGCTTGACGTCGGACAGACCACGACCCATCAAGCGCTTGACCGACAACACAGTGTTCAGGGGGTCGGCAGACGCCGCCAGCCTGGCGGACTCGCCCACCTCGACATGCTCGGCGTGATAACGCACGGCAGACGGCAGGATGACCTGCCCGTTGGCGTCGGCCAGCGGCTCGGAAAGACCACTGCGCAAGGCAGCGACCAGCGAATTGGTAGTGCCCAAGTCGATCCCCACAGCCAGGCGACGCTGGTGCGGTTGAGGACTTTGGCCGGGTTCGGCGATCTGCAGTAGGGCCATGTTTATCTGGACTTATCTGAATATCAGGCGTGCGACCGGAGCGGCACTGGGTTAATCGTCGAGGCGCTCTTCTAACTGGCGCACTTCGTAGGTGAGCTTGTCGAGGAACTGCATGCGCCGCATCAGGCGTTCGGCCTGTTCGCGTTGCGCAGCATCATCCCAACAGGCCGCGAAGCTTTCGTTCAATTCATCCTGGGCCACTTTCAGGCGGCGCTTGAAGGCTGCAATACCGGCCAGGTCGGCCTCGTCCTGCAGATCCTCGAGCTCTTCGCGCCACTGCATCTGCTGCAGAAGGAACTCCGGATCGTGCACCGTGACCTCCAGCGGCAGCTCATGGCCGCCCATGGCGAGCAGGTATCGCGCGCGCTTGGGAGGGTTCTTGAGGGTCTGGTAGGCCTCGTTGAGGCTGGCGGATTGTTCCAGCGCCAGCCGCTGCTCACGCTCGGAAGCGTCAGCGAAGCGGTCCGGATGAACGGCACGCGCCAACTCACGGTAGCGCGTGGCCAGCTGCTCGAGATCCAGGCGGAAGCTCGGTTGCAGCTCGAATAAAGCGAAATGACAAGGAGTACCCACGCGCAGCCTCAGATGTTGAAGCTTTCGCCGCAGCCACATTCACCGCGCACGTTGGGGTTGTTGAACTTGAAGCCCTCGTTCAACCCTTCCTTGACGAAGTCCAGTTCGGTGCCGTCCAGGTAGGTCAGGCTTTTCGGATCAATGATCACTTTCTCGCCATGACTCTCGAACACCTGATCGTCTTCACCGATCTCGTCGACGAACTCCAGGACATAGGCAAGGCCGGAACAGCCCGTGGTGCGAACACCCAGACGAATCCCATCACCTTTGCCGCGCCCGTTGAGGGAGCGTCGCACGTGTTGAGCAGCCGCTTCTGTCATGCTGATAGCCATCGTGACTCCTTACTTTTCGCTCAATCTGTGAAAGCTGATCCGCTAAATCAGATCAGGCCTTTCTTCTGCTTGTAGTCGCGAACGGCGGCCTTGATGGCGTCTTCGGCGAGTACCGAGCAGTGGATTTTCACTGGCGGCAGGGCCAGCTCTTCAGCCAGCTGAGTGTTCTTGATGGTCTCTGCTTCATCCAGAGTCTTGCCCTTCATCCACTCGGTAGCCAGGGAGCTGGAGGCGATAGCCGAACCGCAACCGTAGGTCTTGAACTTGGCGTCTTCGATGATGCCCTGCTCGTTGACCTTGATCTGCAGGCGCATCACGTCGCCGCACGCCGGAGCGCCGACCATGCCGGTGCCGACATCAGGATCTTCCGCGTTCATCTTGCCGACGTTGCGCGGGTTCTCGTAGTGGTCGATGACCTTTTCGCTGTAAGCCATGATTCTTAATCCTCACTCATCAGGGCCGCTCTTGAGACCCTGTAGTTACGCCTGCGTCAGTCGCCGCGTCGCTACAGGAGCTGTACCTGGCGGCTTCTATATTTAGTGTGCCGCCCACTCGATCTTCGAGATATCGACGCCGTCTTTAAACATGTCCCACAGCGGCGACAGAGCGCGCAGCTTGGTCACGGCCTCGCAGACTTTCTGCGCGGCATAATCGATTTCTTCTTCGGTGGTGAAGCGGCCGAAGGTGAAGCGGATCGAGCTGTGTGCCAGTTCGTCGTTGCGGCCCAGGGCGCGCAGCACGTACGAAGGCTCCAGCGAAGCCGAGGTGCAGGCCGAACCGGAGGAAACCGCCAGGTCCTTGAGCGCCATGATCAGCGACTCGCCTTCGACGTAGTTGAAGCTCAGGTTCAGGTTGTGCGGTACGCGGGCGGTCATGCTGCCGTTGATGTACAGCTCTTCCAGGTGCTCGACCTGCTTGTAGAAGCGGTCGCTCAACGCCTTGATGCGCAGGTTTTCGGCCGCCATGTCTTCCTTGGCTACACGGAAGGCTTCGCCCATGCCAACGATCTGGTGGGTAGCCAGGGTGCCGGAACGCATGCCGCGCTCGTGACCGCCGCCGTGCATGGTCGCCTCAAGGCGAACCCGCGGCTTGCGGCTGACGTACAGCGCGCCAATGCCTTTAGGACCGTAGGTCTTGTGGGCGGAGAAGGACATCAGGTCGACTTTCAGCGCCTGCAGGTCGATATCGACCTTGCCGGTGGACTGGGCGGCGTCGACGTGGAACAGAATGCCTTTGGAACGAGTCAGCTCGCCGATGGCGGCGATGTCGTTGACCGTACCGATCTCGTTGTTCACGTGCATGATCGACACTAGGATGGTGTCGTCGCGCAGGACAGCTTCGACCATGGCCGGAGTGATCAGGCCGTCTTCGCTAGGATCGATGTAGGTGACTTCGAAACCTTCACGCTCGAGTTGGCGCATGGTGTCCAGGACAGCCTTGTGCTCGATCTTCGAGGTGACCAGGTGTTTGCCCTTGGTGTGGTAGAAATGCGCGACACCCTTGATTGCCAGGTTGTCGGACTCGGTGGCACCGGAGGTCCAGACAATTTCACGTGGATCGGCGTTGACCAGGTCAGCCACTTGGCGACGGGCATTTTCCACCGACTCTTCGGCTTTCCAGCCGAACACGTGGGAGCGGGACGCCGGGTTACCGAAGTTTCCGTCGACCAGCAGGCATTCACTCATCTTTTGCGCGACACGCGGATCAACCGGGGTGGTCGCTGAGTAATCAAGGTAAATCGGCAATTTCATGGACTCTCTCCTAAATCAGGCTGGCTGGCGTGCCGCTAGCTCTTTGGCTGTCATTCGACGGCGGACGCTTCAATCTTGTCCAGGTGCTGCGCCTTGCCATTACAGCGGCGCTGATCCTGACGCTGGGCTACTTCTTGCACCTCACGGCGAGTCACAAGGTCAGCCAAGCTGATACCGCTCAGAAATTCGTGAATCTGCAGGCTCAGATCGCACCACAAGTGGTGGGTCAAGCAGGTGTCGCCGGAATGGCAATCGCCCTGGCCCTGGCATTTGGTTGCATCGACCGACTCGTTCACCGCATCGATCACCTGGGCCACCTGAATGCCTTGCATGTCACGCGACAGCTGGTAGCCACCGCCTGGACCACGCACGCTGGACACCAGATTGCTGCGGCGCAACTTGGCGAAGAGCTGTTCGAGATAGGACAGGGAGATGCCTTGGCGCTCAGAGATATCGGCCAGGGACACCGGCCCATTTTGCGCGTGCAACGCCAGGTCAAGCATGGCTGTTACCGCGTATCGGCCTTTTGTAGTCAGTCGCATGGACAAGTACCACGGAGTGTTTCGGGATGGGAGCGAGTATGCAATTCCCGAGTAATTAAGTCAACTATAAGACCTACTACTTTAGTCAGGTTTACCCGCAAAAGAGCGCGCGAATCATAGCAAAGTCTGCAGGGTAATGGCACGCCCTGGATTTGACGGGTGACTAATGGGGCGCCAGCACCCTTCCGGGCGTTATCGCGAGCAAGCTCGTCCCTACAAAGGCTATCCCGCTNCGCGATAGGCCATCAGCCCCCAAAGACTCAGCCGACCTGGCTGTCGCCCTTGTCCTTGACACCTGCGAAGTCCTCATCGCGCAGCGCCGGCAGATCCTTGGCGCAGTAGTTGCTGCCCAGATCCTTCAAGGCCCCGCACATACCCTCCAGGCGCCCATCGACGGCCTGCAGGTGATCGAGCAACTGGCCAATGGCCCGCGCCACCGGGTCCGGCATGTCCTCGCTGACGCCGTAAGCATCGAAACCAAGCTTCTCGGCCATGGCCTTGCGCTTGGCTTCCTGCTCGTCATCGGACTTGACGATGATGCGCCCGGGAATACCCACCACCGTGGCACCCGCCGGTACCGCCTTGGTCACCACCGCATTGGAACCGACCTTGGCGCCCGCCCCCACAGTGAACGGACCCAGCACCTTGGCGCCCGCCCCCACCACCACACCGTCTTCCAGGGTCGGGTGACGCTTGCCTTTGTTCCAGCTGGTGCCGCCCAGGGTCACGCCCTGATAGAGGGTAACGTCGTCACCGATCTCGGCGGTTTCGCCGATGACGATGCCCATGCCGTGGTCGATAAAGAAGCGGCGACCGACCTTGGCCCCCGGATGGATCTCGATCCCGGTCAGCCAGCGCCCGAAGTTCGACACCAGCCGCGCCAGCCACTTCCAGCCCATGCCCCACAACGCGCCGGACAGGCGATGAATCCAGATGGCGTGCATGCCCGGGTAGCAGGTCAGGACCTCGAACGCGTTCCGCGCCGCCGGGTCACGATGGAAAACACTCTGGATATCTTCACGCAAACGCTCAAACATCGTCATTCTTCCGCTTAAGGAGCTCACCACGGGCCGCTTTCTGGGTCTCCGTGAGGATGCCACGCAAAATATTCATTTCCGCCCGGCTTACCGAGCTGCGTCCGTACAACCGGCGCAGGCGCGCCATCAAGTGCCGTGGCTTTTCCGGATCGAGGAAGTCGATGGCCACCAGCGTCTGTTCCAGATGCTCGTAGAACCGCTCCAGCTCGTCCATGGTCGCCAGCTCATCGCTGCGCGGCGACGCCACTTCATCCTTCTCGACCTTGCTCGGCTGACCTTCGGCCGCCAGCCAGGACATACGCACTTCATAGGCCAGCACCTGCACCGCCGTCGCCAGGTTCAGCGAGCTGAACTCCGGGTCCGAAGGGATATGCACGTGAAAATGACATCGCTGCAGCTCGTCATTGGTCAGGCCGGAATCTTCACGACCGAAGACCAGGGCAATTTCGGCGCCCTGCCCTGCCTCTTGCACCACCTTGACCCCGGACTCACGGGGGTCGAGCAATGGCCAGGGAATACGCCGGTCACGGGCGCTGGTGCCAAACACCAGGGTGCAGCCGGCCAGGGCATCTTCCAGGGTGGCAACGACCTGAGCGTTTTCAAGAATGTCGGTAGCGCCGGACGCGCGCGCATCGGCCTCATGGGATGGGAAGATCCGCGGCTCGACCAGCACCAGCCGCGACAGCCCCATGTTCTTCATGGCACGCGCAGCCCCACCGATGTTTCCGGGATGACTGGTATTGACCAGGACGACACGAATGTTCTGCAGCAAGGGAGGCGCTCTCGGACACGGGAAAGGGGAGCAAATCTTACAGAACAGCCAGCGCTCCCGCCTCAAAAATAACTGCTTCTGGCTGGCACTTTATAGAAGCCGGCCAACACCAGACGGACTGCCACTCGTCAAAATGTCCGCGCATTTACGGGCTTGAACGGCAGATCGAGGCCAGCGGAGCGAATGTCGACCTTCATCTGCAAAAGTTTTCTGCTAGAATGCTCGGCTTTCTTTAACAACCTTAGGTGACCTATCCATGCAGCCAATGCTGAATATCGCGCTGCGCGCCGCCCGCAGCGCCAGTGAACTGATTTTCCGCTCCATCGAGCGCCTGGATACCATCAAGGTCGACGAAAAAGACGCCAAAGACTACGTATCCGAAGTTGATCGCGCTGCCGAGCAGAAGATCATCGACGCATTGCGCAAGGCCTACCCAACTCACGGCATTCTCGGTGAAGAAACCGGTCTGCACGCTGGCAGCGGCGAAGGCGAAGACTACCTGTGGATCATCGACCCACTGGACGGCACCACCAACTTCCTGCGCGGCATTCCTCATTTCGCTGTCAGCATCGCCTGTAAATACCGTGGTCGCCTGGAACACGCCGTGGTCCTGGACCCGGTGCGCCAGGAAGAATTCACCGCCAGCCGTGGTCGCGGCGCCCAACTGAACGGTCGTCGCCTGCGCGTCAGCGGCCGTACCAGCCTGGACGGCGCCCTGCTGGGTACCGGCTTCCCGTTCCGTGACGACCAGATGGACAACCTGGACAACTACCTGGGCATGTTCCGCGCCCTGGTCGGCCAGACCGCCGGCATCCGCCGCGCCGGCGCTGCCAGCCTGGACCTGGCCTACGTGGCCGCCGGTCGTTTCGACGCTTTCTGGGAGTCGGGCCTGTCCGAGTGGGACATGGCTGCAGGCGCCCTGCTGATCCAAGAAGCCGGCGGCCTGGTGAGCGACTTCACCGGCGGTCACGACTTCCTGGAAAAAGGCCACGTGGTTGCCGGCAACACCAAATGCTTCAAGGCGGTCCTCACCGCCATCCAGCCGCACCTGCCGGCCTCGCTGAAGCGCTAAGCGCAGCGACAAAAAAGCACCCTGCGGGGTGCTTTTTTATGCTTGGGATTTATCGAAAAACCACCCTCCCTGTAGGAGCGANCCGAATAAGGCTGATACACCGCGGCGCCCGGATCGCGGGCAAGCCTCGCTCCTACAGAAGCAGACCCAAACCTCGGGCAATAAAAAAGCACCCCGCAGGGTGCTTTTTCATGATTGACGCTGAAACGCTTATTGCGCCGGTACGTTCTGCCCCAGGATCAGCTGACCGTCCTTGGTGACCGGAATCTGGCTGCCTGGATCACGATCCATGCGTACCTGGCCTTGTTTGCCGTTCAGCTCGTACTTCACGTCATAACCCACGACCTTTTCGCTGATGTCGTTGACCGTGTTGCAGCGAGTCTGAGTGGTGGTGTAGGTATCACGCTCCTGCATGCCTTCCTGCACCTTGTTACCAGCGTAACCACCGCCGACCGCACCGGCGACCGTGGCGATCTTCTTGCCTGTACCGCCGCCGATCTGGTTACCCAGAAGGCCGCCGGCCAGTGCACCGACCACCGTACCGGCGATCTGATGTTGATCCTTCACCGGAGCTTGACGGGTCACGGTGACGTCCTTGCATACTTCACGCGGTGTTTTGATCTGTTGTTTGACCGGCTGAACTGCCAGCACCTGCGCATACTCAGGGCCACTATTGACCAGCTTGTAGGTGGCAACAGCCCCCCCGGCAGTCACAGCGACGGCACCTAATACCGCACCAACCAGCATCGACTTGTTCACGTGAACCTCCTGACCATCACAAGCGGGACAAGCCCGCGCTTCTCCCTGCCTTGGAGCATAAAAAAAGGCGCGAGTTCAATACTCGCGCCTTTTCGACTGCCTTGCCGGGAAGGGAAAACCGTTATGGACGGTCGTCGACTTCCTTCTCGGTATTGGCCGGAGGAATCAGGTCCTCGCTGCTCAGGTTCAGCCAGATCAGCACCACGTTGGCGATGTAGATCGACGAGTAGGTACCCGCCAGAACACCGACGAACAGCGCGATGGAGAAGCCCCACAGGTTGTCGCCACCGAAGAACAGCAGCGCCGCGATCGCCAGCAGGGTGGAGATCGAGGTCGCCATGGTGCGCAGCAGGGTCTGGGTGGTCGAGATGTTGATGTTCTCGATCAGGCTGGCCTTGCGCAGCACGCGGAAGTTCTCACGCACCCGGTCGAAGACCACGATGGTGTCGTTGAGCGAGTAACCGATGATCGCCAGCACCGCCGCCAGCACCGTCAGGTCGAAGGTGATCTGGAAGAACGACAGGATACCCACGGTCACCACCACGTCGTGGATCAGCGAGACGATGGCGCCGACCGCGAACTTCCACTGAAAGCGGAAGGCCAGGTAGATCAGGATGCCGCCCAGCGCCATCAGCATGCCGAGACCGCCCTGGTCGCGCAGCTCTTCACCCACCTGCGGGCCGACGAACTCGACGCGCTTGACCTGCGCCGGGTTGTCGCCGCCGAGCTTCTGCAGGGCTTCCGCCACCTGATGGCCCAGTTGCGGGTCTTCGCCCGGCATCCGCACCAGCAGGTCGGTGGTAGCACCGAAGCTTTGCACGATCGCTTCGTGATAACCGGATTCGCTCAGTTGAGCGCGAACCTTCATCACATCCGCCGGACGCTCGTAGGTCAGCTCGATGAGCGTACCGCCGGTAAAGTCCAGACCGTAGTTCAACCCCTTGTGGAACCAGCTGAACAGCGCCAGAACGGTAAGGAGCACAGTGACGCCGAACGCAACGTTGCGGACGCCCATGAAGTTGATAGTACGTAACATGGCAGCCCCTTAAATCCACAACTTCTTGAAGTCACGACCGCCGAAGATCAGGTTGACCATCGCACGGGTCAGCCAGATGGCCGTGAACATCGAGGTAAAGATCCCGAGGGACATGGTCACCGCAAAGCCTTTGACCGGGCCGGTGCCCATGGCAAAGAGAATCCCGCCGACCAGCAAGGTGGTCAGGTTGGAGTCGAGAATCGCGGTGAATGCCCGGCCGAAGCCTTCGTTGATTGCCCGCTGCACGGTCATGCCGGCGGCGAGCTCTTCACGTATGCGCGAGAAGATCAGTACGTTGGCGTCCACCGCCATACCCATGGTCAACACGATACCGGCGATACCCGGCAGGGTCAGCGTAGCCCCCAGCAAGGACATCAGGGCCAGCAGCAGCACCATGTTCAGCGCCAGCGCCACGGTGGCGATGATGCCGAAGAAACGGTAGATGGCGATGATGAACAGCGACACGAACAGCATGCCCCACAGCGACGCATCGATACCCTTGGTGATGTTGTCGGCACCCAGGCTCGGGCCGATGGTGCGCTCTTCAGCGAAGTACATAGGCGCGGCCAGACCACCGGCACGCAACAGCAGGGCCAGCTCGGAGGACTCGCCCTGGCCGTTCAGGCCGGTGATGCGGAACTGGCTGCCCAGCGGCGACTGGATGGTCGCCAGGCTGATGATCTTCTTCTCTTCCTTGAAGCCCTGAACCGGGACTTCTTTTTCGACACCGTCGACCACTTGCTTGGTGTAAGTGGTGATCGGCTTCTGCTCGATGAAGATCACCGCCATGCTGCGACCGACGTTGCTGCGGGTCGAACGGCTCATCAGCTCGCCGCCATGGCCATCGAGCTTGATGTTCACCTGTGGACGACCGTGCTCATCGAAGCCCGCCTGGGCGTCGGTCACCTGGTCACCGGTGATGATCAGGCCACGCTCGATCAGCGCAGGAGGACGATTGCCTTCACGGAACTCGAAAGACTCGGAAGTGGCTTTCGAAGCGCCCGGCTCGGCGGCCAGACGGAACTCAAGGTTGGCCGTCTTGCCCAGGATACGCTTGGCTTCAGCGGTGTCCTGCACGCCCGGCAGCTCAACCACGATACGGTTGGCACCCTGACGCTGAACCAGAGGCTCGGCAACACCCAGTTCGTTGACGCGGTTACGTACCGTGGTCAAGTTCTGCTTGATGGAGTATTCACGGATTTCCGCCAGCTTGGCCGGGGTCATCGCCAGACGCAGCACCGCCTGACCATTGAGGTCGGCCGGAACAATGTCGAAATCGTTGAAGTTCTTGCGGATCAGCGCACGCGCCTGTTCACGGCTCGCTTCGTCGCTGAAGCCCAGTTGAATGGCACCATTGAGCTGCGGCAGGCTGCGATAGCGCAGACGCTCTTTACGCAGCAGGCTCTTCACATCGCCTTCGTAGACTTTCAGGCGTGCGTCGAGGGCTTTTTCCATGTCCACTTCCAGCAGGAAGTGCACACCGCCGGACAAGTCCAGGCCCAGCTTCATCGGATGCGCGCCGAGGTTGCGCAGCCATTGCGGGGTGGTTTGCGCCAGGTTCAATGCAACGACGTAGTCGTCACCCAGGGCCTTGCGCACGACGTCCTTGGCCGGAAGCTGGTCTTCCTGCTTGGTCAGGCGCAACAGGCCGCCCTTGCCCTTGGCTGCGATGGTCGCTGCCTTGACGTTGATCCCGGCGTCGGTGAGCGCTTTGCTCGCACGATCCAGATCCGCCTGAGTGACCTGCAACGCGGTACTCGCGCCGCTGACCTGAATGGCCGGATCATCAGGGTATAGATTGGGAGCGGAATAAATAAAACCGATCGCCAGCACCGCCAGGATCAGTACGTATTTCCACAGAGGGTATTTGTTCAGCATCACGCCGCCCGTTTATGAAGCGGGGCGCCTTGCGCGCCCCGTCGATTGGTAAAAGATGAAACTTAGATCGCCTTCAGCGTGCCTTTTGGCAGCGTGGCAGCGATAGCGCCTTTCTGGAACTTCATCTCGATAGTGTCGGAAACTTCCAGCACTACGAAGTCATCGGTCACTTTGGTGATCTTGCCGGCGATACCGCCAGTAGTCACAACTTCGTCACCTTTCTGCAGGCTGCCCAGCAGGTTCTTCTGTTCTTTGGCGCGCTTGGCCTGTGGACGCCAGATCATCAGGTAGAAGATGACCAGGAAACCGACCAGGAAAATCCACTCAAAGCCAGTGCCAGCAGGGCCAGCAGCAGGTGCAGCAGCATCAGCCATTGCAGTCGAGATAAAAAAGCTCATGTAACACTCCGGATAATTGCAAAAGTGGGTCTAAACGTCTTTAGAACTTATTCTAAAGGCGGCACGGGCAACCCGCGTTTGGCATAGAAGGAATCGACAAAGGCGGCCAATGTACCCTGTTGAATAGCCTCGCGCAAACCAGCCATAAGACGTTGGTAATGACGCAAATTATGGATGGTATTGAGCATGCTCCCCAGCATTTCGCCGCACTTGTCCAGATGATGCAGATAAGCACGGGAGAAGTTCTGGCAGGTATAGCAATCGCAGGTCGGATCCAGCGGCGAATCATCATGGCGATGGAACGCGTTGCGGATCTTCAGCACGCCAGTATCAATGAACAGGTGCCCATTGCGGGCATTACGGGTTGGCATCACGCAATCGAACATGTCCACACCGCGGCGCACACCCTCAACCAGATCTTCCGGCTTGCCAACACCCATAAGGTAACGAGGTTTGTCTGCTGGCATCTGGCCTGGCAGGTAGTCCAGCACCTTGATCATCTCGTGCTTGGGCTCGCCCACCGACAGGCCACCGATGGCCAGGCCGTCGAAGCCGATCTTGTCCAGGCCTTCCAGGGAGCGCATGCGCAGGTCCTGGTGCATGCCGCCCTGGACGATACCGAACAGCGCCGCCGTGTTGTCGCCATGGGCATTCTTCGAACGCTGGGCCCAGCGCAGCGACAGCTCCATGGACACCCGCGCGACGTCTTCGTCGGCCGGATACGGGGTGCATTCGTCGAAGATCATCACGATGTCCGAGCCCAGGTCACGCTGGACCTGCATCGACTCTTCCGGGCCCATGAAGACCTTGGCGCCATCGACCGGCGAGGCGAAGGTCACGCCCTCCTCCTTGATCTTGCGCATGGCGCCCAGGCTGAACACCTGGAAACCGCCGGAGTCGGTGAGGATCGGGCCTTTCCACTGCATGAAGTCATGCAGGTCGCCGTGTTTCTTGATCACTTCGGTGCCCGGGCGCAGCCACAGGTGGAAGGTGTTGCCCAGGATGATTTCGGCGCCAGTGGCGACGATGTCCCGAGGCAGCATGCCCTTGACCGTGCCGTAGGTGCCCACCGGCATGAAGGCCGGGGTTTCCACGGTGCCACGGGGGAAGGTCAGACGACCGCGACGAGCCTTGCCATCGGTGGCGAGCAGCTCGAAAGACATACGACAGGTGCGACTCATGCTGTTTCCTCAGGGCCGCGTGGCGCGGGATTGCGGGTGATGAACATCGCATCACCGTAGCTGAAAAAGCGGTATCCATGCTCGACGGCGGCCTTGTAGGCGGCCATGGCTTCGGGATAACCGGCGAACGCCGAAACCAGCATCAACAGCGTGGATTCGGGCAAATGGAAGTTGGTGACCAGGGCATCGACCACATGGAACGGCCGGCCCGGGTAGATAAAGATGTCGGTGTCGCCGCTGAACGGCTTGAGCACGCCATCACGCGCCGCGCTTTCCAGGGAACGCACGCTAGTGGTCCCCACCGCCACCACC
>NZ_JBQENK010000006.1:51668-181190 GCF_052044735.1 Pseudomonas sp. 22526 | reverse complement strand
GGCAGCCACAGCATCCACCACGTCCTGGCTGACTTCCAGCCATTCGTTGTGCATATGGTGATCTTCGATACGCTCCACCCGTACCGGCTGGAAGGTCCCGGCGCCCACATGCAGGGTCACGAACGCGGTCTCGACGCCCTTGGCGGCAATCGCCTCCAGCAGCGGCTGGTCGAAGTGCAGCCCCGCGGTCGGCGCGGCCACGGCGCCCAGGCGCTCGGAATACACGGTCTGATAACGCTCGCGGTCCGAGTCTTCGTCCGGGCGGTCTATATAAGGAGGCAACGGCATATGGCCGACGCGCTCCAGCAGCGGCAGCACTTCCTCGGCAAACCCCAGCTCGAACAGGGTGTCGTGGCGGGCCAGCATCTCGGCCTCGCCGCCGCCGTCGATCAGGATCTTCGAACCCGGTTTCGGCGACTTGCTGGAGCGCACATGGGCCAGCACACGGTGGCTGTCGAGCACCCGTTCCACCAGGATTTCCAGCTTGCCGCCGGAGGCTTTCTGGCCAAACAGGCGCGCCGGAATCACCCGGGTATTGTTGAACACCATCAAGTCGCCCGGGCGCAAATGCTCAAGCAAATCAGTGAATTGACGGTGGGCCAGGGCGCCAGTGACCCCATCCAGGGTCAACAGGCGACTCGCGCGACGCTCGGCCAGGGGATGGCGGGCGATCAACGAATCAGGGAGCTCGAAGGTAAAGTCAGCAACACGCATGATGGGGTTCGTCTAGCAGGGCCGGAAAGTTTAGCGGAAATAGCCAAAATTGACCATGAAACCTGATTGACCAACGGTAGGCACGTCTCTATACTTCGCCGCCATTGAGCCCTGATGGCGGAATTGGTAGACGCGGCGGATTCAAAATCCGTTTTCGAGAGAAGTGGGAGTTCGAGTCTCCCTCGGGGCACCAAACTTAAAAAAGACCTTGAAATTCAAGGTCTTTTTTTTCGCCTGCAGAAAAGTGCCACCTCCCCTGCGCACCAGGATTCTGTAGGAGCGAAGCTTGCTCGCGATGAACGAAAACGCGGAGTAACTGATACTCCGCAGTACCTGCATCGCGGGCAAGCCTCGCTCCTACGGACGGTGTCGATCCAGCGTGCAAAAGCTTCCTTGATACGCATCAAGAAGCCCGGTCTTGTGCGCCATAGACTGTCTGAAAGACATTGGAGCGATCAGACAGGCCCGATATGAGCGAAGAATCCACCGCGCGTCCCCTTCCCAGCACCCTTCCGGAAAAAACCACGCCAGCAGCCAAACCGACAGTCACGGCCAGCAGCAAAAGCGCCCCACGCAAACCGGCCACCCCGCGCCCGCGCCGGCCACGTGCGACCACTAAACCTGCCGCTGCCAAAACCGCCGAAGCCGAAATCAGCGCCATCAGCCAGCAACCGGTCGCCCTGCAAGTGGCCAGTGCGCCCCATGGCAGCAATGAAGACAGCTCTACCGCCAAGCTGCCGGCCAGTTACCCGTACCGCAGCCGCATGCGTCGCGCCGAATATGAAAAGGCCAAGCAGGAGCTGCAGATCGAACTGCTCAAGGTACAAAGCTGGGTCAAGGAAACCGGGCAGCGCGTCGTGGTGCTGTTCGAGGGGCGCGACGCCGCGGGCAAGGGTGGCACCATCAAGCGTTTCATGGAGCACCTGAACCCGCGGGGCGCGCGGATCGTCGCCCTGGAAAAACCCAGCGAGCAGGAACAGGGCCAGTGGTATTTCCAGCGTTATATCCAGCACCTGCCCACCGCCGGAGAAATGGTGTTCTTCGACCGCTCCTGGTACAACCGCGCCGGTGTCGAGCGGGTCATGGACTTCTGCTCGCCCCTGCAATACCTGGAATTCATGCGCCAGACGCCCGAGCTGGAGCGCATGCTGTGCAACAGCGGCATCCTGCTGTTCAAGTACTGGTTCTCGGTCAATCGCGAAGAGCAGCTGCGCCGCTTCATCTCGCGCCGCGACGACCCGCTCAAGCACTGGAAACTCTCGCCCATCGACATCAAGTCGCTGGACAAGTGGGACGAATACACCGCCGCCAAACAGGCGATGTTCTTCCACACCGACACCGCCGATGCACCCTGGACAGTGATCAAGTCGGACGACAAGAAACGCGCGCGGATCAACTGCATCCGCCACTTCCTGCATTCCCTCGACTACCCGGGCAAGAACCTGCGCGTGGCCCATCAACCCGACCCGGTACTGGTCGGCCGGGCATCACGGGTCATGGAGGAAGACGAGCGGGTGTACAACGAAGCGGCCGCGGAGCCGGTGCGCAATCCGCAGGCGACACTCGCGTAAACAGCCAGCCTTGAAGAAGGCCCCGCTCCAGGATCGATGAAAGGTCCTGAAGCGGGGCCAACCAGCTAGATACCCTGCACCGGCAACAGCACACACACCTCCAGCCCGCCACCATTACGGTTGCGCAGGCGCAGTTCGCCGCCGTGCTCCAGCACGATCGCCCGCGCCGCGGAAAGCCCCAGGCCGACGCCGCCGGTGTTGCGGTTGCGCGAGCTTTCCATGCGAAAGAACGGCTCGAACACCTGCTCATGCCATTCGACGGGAATCCCCGGCCCGCGATCCAGCACACAGACCTTCACCTGCTCGGCATCCGCTACCACTTCAATCGCCGGTTCGCTGGCGTATTTGATGGCGTTTTCCAGCAGGTTGCTCATGACCCGCTTGAGCCCCAGCGGGCGGCCGAAATACACCAGGCGCGGCGGGCCGCTGAACGCAATGTCGATGGACTGGTCGCGGTAATCGTCGACCAGGGTTTGCAACAGCTCCGCCAGATCGAAAGAGGTCGCCTCCTCCAGCCGCGCATCGTCGCGGAAAAAATCCAGGGCCGAATTGATCATCGCCTGCATCTCGTCGACATCATGGAACAACCGGCGCTGCTGCTCGGGGTCCTCGATGAACTCGCCGCGCAGGCGCATGCGAGTAAGAGGGGTACGCAAGTCATGGGAGATCGCCGCGAGCATCTGCGTGCGGTCCTTGATGAAGTGCTGCAACTGGGCCTGCATGGCGTTGAACGCGAGGATCGCCTGGCGAATCTCGTGGGGGCCGACCGGCTCGATGGGCGGTGCGCGAAAGTCCACGCCAAACCGCCGCGCCCCTAGGGCGAACTGCTGCAGGGGCCTGGCCAGGCGGCGGGTGGCGATCAAGGCGACCAGGACGGTGGACAACAACACCAGACCGATCACGATCAGATTGCGCGGCCCCTCATCCAGCCCCCAACTGCGCGAGACCGAGGAGAACATCAGCCAGGAGCCATCATTCATCTGGATCAGCAACGCATAAGATCCGCCCGGCCCCGGCCAGTCACTGGGCTGGTAGGCTTCCATGTGACCCACTCCCGGCTTGAGCAACTGCGTCAGTTTCGTCGAACCCTCGCGGTACTCCGGCTCATCGACTACCGGTACCTCGATATCCCGTCGCGTCGGGTGCCAGGTCACACTCAGAACTTGGTCGCTGACCGACTCGGCCAGACGCGCGCGCTGCGCCGGTTCCGAGGCGTCGATCAGATTGCTGATGGACGCGATCTTTTCCACCAGGCCGGATTCGCTCAACGGCGGCTTGGCCCAGACCCCGGCCAATTGCACGAACAGCGCATTGAAGGCCAGGGCGGTGAGCATCGCCATCAGGGTGGTCAGGGCGATCCAGCGGGCGATGGTGTCGCGCGGGCCGCCCGGCCTGTGTCTGGCCCTCATTGACGGGTCACGCTGGGAGTGAACAGATAACCGCCATTGCGCACCGTGCGAATCATCGCCGGGCGCTTGGTGTCGAACTCCAGCTTGCGTCGCAGGCGGCTGACCTGCACATCGATGCTGCGATCGAAGGCGTCATGGGCCTGCCCGCGCGCCAGGTCGAGCAACTGCTCGCGGCTGAGGATGCGTTGCGGATGCTCGACGAACACCAGCAGCAGGTCGAACTCCCCCGCCGACAGCGGAATCATCACCTGATCCGGCGAGCGCAGCTCGCGACGGGTCAGGTCCAGTTGCCAGTCGGCGAACCTGATCAGCGGCCGCGGCACCTCCCCGACTACCGGGCGGCTCTCTCCGGCGCGGCGCAGCACCGCTCGCACCCGGGCCAGCAGTTCGCGGGCATCGAAGGGTTTGCTCAGGTAATCGTCAGCGCCCATTTCCAACCCCACCACGCGGTCGCTCAACTCGCCCATGGCGGTCAGCATGATCACCGGCACGGCGTGCTGCTGACGCAGGCGCTGACACAGGGTCAGGCCGTTTTCCCCCGGCAGCATCAGGTCGAGAATGATCAGGTCCGGCACCTGCCGCTCCAGCGCCGCCCACAGCGAAGCGCCCTCGGTGGCGACTTCCACCGAGTAGCCGTGTTGCACAAAGAATTTCTTCAGCAGCGCGAGGACCTCAAGGTCGTCGTCCACGATCAACAGACTGCTCACCAGTGCGTATCACTCAAGCTCGGAAAGAACTGTCATTCAAAACCATTGGACGCGGCCCGTCATATATTTCAACGCGGTAACAAACCGACAACCACGCAATAAAGCAGACATCTTTAAGCAAAACCCCCATGCCAGCATCGGCCTCCCTGTTCCCAAGGTCGTCCGCCCATGCGCTCATTCCTGTGCTCCACCCGCCTGTGTCGTCATACCGCCCTGCTGCTGTCCCTGTCCTACCTGGCGGGCTGTACCAGCACCGGGTCTGCCACCCAACCCGACTGCGCGAAGGTCGACTATCCGATCTATGACCCCGCCGAGCCGGTCAACCGTGGCGTGTTCGCCTTCAACAAGGCCGTCGACGACTACGCATTGGCACCGGTCGCCCGCGGTTACCGCCATCTGCCGGACTTCATGCAACAGGGCGTGCACAACTTCGCGAGCAACTTCGGCGAACCCAAGGTCTTCATCAACGACCTGCTGCAGGGCAACCCGCAGCGCTCGGTCAACACCCTGGGGCGTTTTGCGGTCAACACCACGGTCGGCGTGCTCGGTCTATTCAACGTCTCGGACCCGATCGGCATCCCGCGCCATACCGCCGACTTCGGCCAGACCTTCGGCGTATGGGGCATCGGCAACGGCCCCATCGTCGAACTGCCGCTGCTGGGCACCGACAACAGCCGCGACTCGGTGGGCAAGATCCTCAACTTCGTGGTCTCCCCCTTCGGTGACAACAGCGACACCGTGCAGACCCTGGGCACCGTCGCCATGGTCGGTGGCGTAGTGGACGGCCGCGCCGCCCTGCTGCCGCTGACCGACAGCCTGAAAACCATGCCCGACTACTACAGCGCCCTGCGCGACGTGAACGCCGAACACCGCGCCGCCTTCGTGCAGGAAGGCAAGCAAGGCGCTACTGACCCTGCCAAACATCGTTGTGAAGGAGCGACCCATGATGACTTCTGAAACCGACGCTCTGGTCCTGCTGCAACGCGTGGCCAAACACGGCGACGCCTCCCTGCAATGCCGCGAAGTCAGCCTGCGCCTCTCGGCCGACCAGCAACACCTGACCCTCAGCCGCTACAGCGAACACTACAGCCCCGAAGGCCTGGAATGGGTCGAACATCAGCACCGTATCAGCGTGAGCGAGTTGATACGGTGGGTGATCAAGCAGGGGGAACCGCAGGTGTTGGTGGGAGGGGCGGACAGTGGTCCTGGTGCGGCTGACACCATCCAAGATGCCCTCCTGGGAGAAGCGTGAAGATTCCCGATCCTGATTTTTCAGCTCTGACTTAATAGAAGCTCAAGAACTCAGGCGCTTCAGGATCGGTCGCGGCCGGCCAGCTCAGCGAGCCTGCTGGTCGAGGGCTCTATTTTTGTTGCGCACGTACAACACCGCCCCACCGGTGGGCGAGGCGCCACGGGTGTCCAGGTCGAACCATTTGCTCTGGCTACGGATCAGGCCGCTGAGTTTGGTGTGGCCGTACAGCCGGGAGTCGAATGCGGGACGCACCTTGCTGATGGTGGTGCCCAACATGGCCAAGGGCGCCCAGCCGTCCTCTTCGGCGATGTCATCGAGGATCTTGGCGATGAACTCCACCGGTACTTTTGCCGGACTGCTGGAAGATGAAGCGGCTGGTTGTTTGCCCGCCTCTTCGACGGGGCCGGAGCTGGCCCGGGTCTTGTCGCCCTCGGCGGCGGATTCAGTGACGTCCTGAGCACGGAGAATTTCGGTGTAGATAAACTTATCGCAAGCCTTAACGAAGGGCTCTGGCGTTTTCGCTTCGCCGAAGCCGTATACCATCATGCCTTCCTCGCGCAGGCGCCCGGCCAGGCGCGTGAAATCGCTGTCGCTGGACACCAGGCAGAAGCCGTCGAAACGTCGGGTATAAAGCAGGTCCATGGCGTCGATGATCAACGAGCTGTCAGTGGAGTTCTTGCCCTTGGTGTAAGAGAACTGCTGGATGGGCTGGATCGAATGCTCCAGCATCAGCTTCTTCCAGCCGCCCAACTGCGGCCCGGTCCAGTCGCCGTACATGCGCTTCACACTGGCGATGCCGTACTTGGCGATTTCCTCGAACAGCGCCTCGACAATCGACGCCTGGGCGTTGTCGGCGTCGATCAGCACGGCGAGGTGTTTTTGCTGGTTGGAATGCGTGGATTTGATGGCCATGGTTCATATCCTTGAGAGGTGGCGGCAGAACGTCTTCCTTAACGAGCATGAAGGGCCGGGTCACGGCGTTTGGAGGGGGCCGTAAGCAGAGCGCTGGGGACCGAAGCTACTATTTTGCTATCGCGCCGTCCACCACCGACTACCGGAAGAGGTTCAAGGGAGATTCGCTGATAAATCTCAGGACAACCAAGCACTGAAGGTCGAGCTGAAAGACGCTCAAGTACCTGTGCAACTCCACTCGATTCAGATCCGCCGCGCCTGGCTCACTCTTATGCAAAATAGCCTGCCGTTCAGGTTTGAAGAACCTGCTCGGCTACTGCATCATGCGCGCCCCAGATGGACGACTCGCAACACTTCAAGGAATAGAGATGAGTGGTAAACCCGCGGCTCGCGTCAGCGACCCAACCGCCTGCCCGCTACCAGGCCATGGCACCAACCCCATTGTCAGCGGCTCGCCAAACGTAATATTCGACGGCTTGGCTGCCGCTCGAAAAAGCGACCAATCAGCCTGCGGCAGCCCGATAACCGGGGCTGTTTCCAGCACTGTATTCATCAACGGTTTGAACGCCGCCACGCTGGACAGCACCGGTGGGCACGGCAATATCATCGTGGGCGGCTCCGGCACCGTCATCATTGGCGACACCGTGGTCAACGCCCCCTTCACTGGGCTCTTGCCCATGCCGGTCAACTTCACCGACCGCTTGAAGCTGGTGAACGATGTGACGGGCGAACCGATGCCCAATCATGCTTACGTGATCCAACGGGCCGATGGACGCCTCGAGCATGGCGTTTCGGATGCCGCAGGTTTCACCCACGAAATCAGCTCGCATGTTGCCGAAAGCATCAAGTTATTTTTGGAAGAATGACGCATGGAAGCCAGCACCATTACCTCGGCGAACGGTAAACCCGTCAAGTTGAAAGCCGAGCACACGCTTACAGACAAGCAAGACAAGAGCGACAAGGTCGTTCCTATCGAGAGCACCAAGGCCATTGTGTTTTTTGTCGGGGGTGCTGGGGATAAGGAGAGTTATTACTTTTCAGGTCCCTATGGAAACGTCGAGCAAGCCAGACAACCGTTGGACAAACAAGCACAAACACTTGCAGAACAAGGTAGGTATCTGTCCAAGTGGGTAGGGTACAACGAAGTCAGGGGTAAAAAAGATATTCAAAGGCATGTCTTGGACATCATCCCGTATAAGTCTTGCCCTATCTATATCGTTGGCCACAGTTTGGGAGGCTGGAACGGTGGGCATCTGACCCGCACCATGTCCGATTGGGGGTACACCATAAAAATGCTGGTAACCCTTGATCCTGTCGGCGAAGGCACTCTGGTTTGGATCGGTTCAGACATCTATGCATCAGCGCCGGTACCAGTTGCAGAGCACTGGATCAATATCATGGCAACCCCATCCAAACCTGACGATTCCGATCTAATCGCTAATATTGGAGAGCGGTGGGTAATTGCCAATGGCCCAGACCTGAATGTGAATATGGACGTTAACCATGCCAATGCGTCCGCCATGTTCAATAGACCCATTGCAGGGGGGAAGTCCGCCTGTGACAAAGTATTTGAGTCCATCAGTAAGGAGTTCGCACAACCATGAGAAAGATACTCCTTGCTGCGGCGATACTACTCTGCACATCCTGTGCAAAAGATCACGGTAAACCATCTGCTGTTCTGGAATTCTCATCAGTCGCTCGGGTAGAGAACCTTACGTCCTATACCATTCATTACAGTTCAGATATTGATCTTCTTGATCTATACGGTAGAGGTCGAGGTAATGGGCAAATATTGACGCAACTTCGTTGTGCGTTAGGCGCGGATCAGGACTTTTCAGTTGGGCACTTCATGGAGCCGTCTGTCGATGGGCTGATAGAAGAGGACTCAACCCGATCCGATATTAAAAAATTCAGCTATCTGACTCAGACATTGCTAAGCGACTCATTCAACCCAGCCCAGCCAGAACTGAATATTCAGACGTTAAATAGACTTCTGGCCGGTAAAAAAACCATTCCCTGCAAAGCCATCATCACCGCTTATGGCTACAAGACCTATTACTCCAAACCCATGGAGTTGCCGGTCAAGGATCTGCTTAGAGAAATCAATAAACCCAAGACCCCATAACTCCTGCAAACACCGCACAGTTCTTCCCCTCTCTGTGCGGCGCCCCCCTCCAGCAACCTGAGCACTCGCTGACAATTCTTCGACATCGGCTGCGGTACTATCCCTGCCTTCGTTTGCCGCAAGAGCCTCGAACCTGCATGTCTCAACCGTCGCCATCGACCACTTCCAGCATCGCCCTACCCTGCGTCCTCGCCGGTCCCCTACTGCGCCGCCTGGAACCCACGCGGCTGGTGCTGTGGTTGGTGGGCTCTCGTGCGCTGGAGTTGACGTTGCGCCTGCAGGCCGGCAGCGATGCGGAAATCCGCGACTACCCGCTCACCGCCGAGCAGTGCCAGGTGATCCCGGTAGGCCAACACGCCTTTATCCACCTGATCGACCTGCCGCTGGACAGCGCCCTGCCCTGCGATGTGCGCATCGACTATGACCTGCTGATCGCCCAGGCCGATGGCTCAAGTTCGGGTATCGCCGAGTGGGCGCCGCATTTGCTCTATGGGCAAAAGCAGCAGCCGGATTTCGTCCTGCACAGCCGCATCCAGCAATTGCTCCATGGCTCCTGCCGCAAGCCCCATCATTCGGCGGACGAGGGTTTGCTCTGTGTCGATCGCCTGCTGGCGGGAACACCCGATCCGCAGCAACGCCCTGCCCTGTTGCTGATGACTGGCGACCAGGTCTACGCCGACGACGTGGCTGGGCCGATGTTGCGAGCGATTCATGCATTGATCGAGCGTCTGGGTTTGTTCGGCGAGCACCTGGAAGGGGCGGTAGTGAGCGACAGTGCTGCGCTCTATCGGCACCACGCCAGCTATTACCAACGCGCCGAATTGCTGCCGGCGCTGAAAAGCAACGAGACCCTGCGCGAGCGTTTCTTCGGCGGGGTGAAAAAGCCGATTTTCACTAGCAGCAGCGCCGACAACCACCTGGTGACCTTCGCCGAAGTCATGGCCATGTACCTGCTGGTCTGGTCGCCGGTGCCCTGGAGTTTGATCGACCCACGACCACCGCAGCTTGCTGCCAAGGAGCAACAGCGCTACCAGCGCGAGCAACTGCGGATCGAGGCTTTCGCCAAGGGCCTGGGTGGTGTGGCGCGGGTATTCGCCCACCTGCCGAGCCTGATGATCTTCGACGACCACGACATCACCGACGACTGGAACCTCAGCGCCCAGTGGGAAGAAACCGCCTACGGCCACCCGTTTTCCAAACGCATCATCGGCAATGCGCTGATCGCCTACATGTTGTGCCAGGGCTGGGGCAACAACCCGGATGCCTTCGCCACGCCGCTGCAACACACCCGCGCCCTGAGCGCCGAGGCCCAGGGCGATGCGCTCTACCTGGACAGCACCGCCCAGGACAGCTTGATCGACGAGTTGCTGCGCTTCCAGCAATGGCAATACACCCTGCCCACCACCCCGGCGCTGGTGGTGCTGGACACCCGCACCCGGCGCTGGCGCAGCGAGTTCAACCTGTCGCAGCCCTCGGGCCTGCTCGACTGGGAAGCCCTGAGCGAGCTGCAACATGAACTACTGGATCACCCATCGGCGATCATCGTTTCCCCGGCGCCAGTGTTTGGCGTCAAGCTGATCGAGACGGTGCAGAAGATCTTCAGCTGGTGCGGTCACCCACTGCTGGTGGACGCGGAAAACTGGATGGCCCACCGCGGCGCGGCCCAGGTGATCCTGAATATCTTCCGCCACTCGCGCACCCCGGGTAACTACGTGATCCTCTCCGGCGACGTGCATTATTCCTTTGTCTACGAAGTGCTGATCCGCCACCGCAAGGGCGGCCCGAAGATCTGGCAGATCACCAGCAGCGGCATCAAGAACGAATTCCCAGCGACCCTGCTGGAATGGTTCGACCGCCTCAACCGCTGGCTGTATTCGCCGCGCTCGCCCCTGAACTGGTTCACCCGCCGCCGACTGATGCGAGTGGTGCCCTACAGCCCCGAACATCGCGAGGCCGGCGAACGGCTGTGGAACTCGGCGGGCATTGGCCAGGTGTTCTTCAACGACAACGGCCAGCCCCGGGAGATCTACCAGCACAACGCCAATGGCGCACCGAAAACCCGGATGCTGGCGCCGGATGAGGACTGATACTGGTTTGCAGCCCTCTCAGTGCCTTGGCCTGCCCTTCGCAACAAGCAGCCGTGCTTAGAGCCAATCTTCAATACGCAGCCCTGGCACTCGCTCAAACTCGCGCACATTGTTAGTTACCAGTACCAATCCCTGGGACCTGGCATGGCCAGCAATCAGTTGATCATAAGGGCCTATTGGCGTACCTGCCCTGGCCAATTCGGCACGCAGCTGGCCACTGTGAATAGCGGCTTCGTAGTCATAAGCGAGCACTTCAAGACGTGCCACGAACCCCTCTATGACAGACAGGTTTCTCTCAGGAGCCGCTGATTTTTCTGCCCCATAAATCAGTTCCATCAAGGTCACCGAACTGATGCACAACCGTCCGTGCTGGCGATTGAACGCCTCCCGAACCCTCTCCGGTTTGTTCTTGATGGTGAAAATACAGATGTTCGTATCCAACATGTACTTGAGCATCAGAACGCCTCACGCTCTTGTTCCGCAGGCTGATCCCGCTCACTCATGAAGTCCGCGCTCACCGACTCGCCATCGAACCAGCTGTCCCAGGCTTCCCCGGCCGGGGTAATGATCCGGGTACGCCCTACCGCAACGATATCCACCCGCGTTACATCGTCAGGGAGAGCCACGGCCTTGGGCATTCGAATGGCCTGGCTACGGTTACTTTTGAATACAGACCCTTGCTCCATGAGCCCACCTCCGGGATATGTTTGATGTATATCCAGTCTATCGAGCAGCATGGATATGTCAAAGGTATATCCCTAGGTATCTGACAAGCGATGCTACTGATGACAGGTCGCATGCCAGCGACTGTACTTCGCTGCCACGTATGCAACTCTTCCCCTTCTCTACAGTTAAAAAACCTTGCCCCTCCCCCAACATCCAGAATTTTCATACTGACCCCCGCACTTTATTTCGTTTGCGACGCGGCCTCGCTCTTGGCTTAGATAGCCGCCATGTTCCAGGTAGCCAGAGCCCTTAGCCCATGAGCAGCGAAAGCATCAGCCAGTCGATTTCCATCGTTCACCCCATCCGCCTGAGCCATGGCAAGAATGCCGAGGTATGGGACGAGAACGGCAAGCGCTACATCGATTTCGTCGGCGGTATTGGCGTGCTCAATCTGGGGCATTGTCACCCACGGGTGGTGGCGGCGATTCAGCAGCAGGCCACCCGGCTGACCCACTACGCGTTCAACGCGGCGCCCCACGGGCCCTATGTCGAGTTCATGGAGCGGTTGGCGCGTTTCATGCCCTTGAGTTACCCGGTCAGCGGCATGCTCACCAACAGCGGCGCGGAGGCGGCGGAGAACGCCTTGAAGATCGTCCGTGGGGCCACCGGGCGCACCGCGGTGATCGCCTTCGACGGCGGCTTCCATGGCCGCACCCTGGCCACCCTCAACCTCAACGGCAAGGTCGCGCCCTACAAGCAGAAGATCGGCGTGCTGCCCGGCCCGGTGTATCACCTGCCCTACCCGAGCGCGGACAACGGCGTGACGTGCGAGGAGGCGCTGAAGGCCATGAACCGGCTGTTCAGCGTGGAGATCGACGTCGCCGAAGTGGCCTGCTTCATCGTCGAGCCGGTACAGGGCGAGGCTGGCTTCCTGGCCCTGGACGTCGAGTTCGCCCGCGCCCTGCGGTGCTTCTGCGATGAGCAGGGTATCCTGCTGATCGCCGATGAAATCCAGTCCGGCTTCGGTCGCACCGGCCAGCGCTTCGCCTTCACCCGGCTGGGGATCGAGCCGGATCTGGTGCTGCTGGGCAAAAGCATTGGCGGCGGTGTGCCGCTGGGCGCGGTGGTCGGGCGCAAGGCGCTGCTGGACAACCTGCCCAAGGGCGGCCTGGGCGGCACCTATTCCGGCAACCCCATCGCCTGCGCGGCGGCCCTGGCGACCCTGGACGAGATGAGCGATCACCACCTGCAAACCTGGGGCGAGCGCCAGGAACAGGCCATCGTCAGCCGCTACCAGCGCTGGCAGGCCGAGCGCCTGACACCCTATCTCGGGCGCCTGACCGGGGTCGGTGCCATGCGTGGCATCGAGCTGGTCAAGGCTGACGGCTCGCCGGCCCCGGAGCAACTGAGCGCCCTGCTCAGCGCCGCGCGGGACGCCGGCCTGCTGTTGATGCCCAGCGGCAAGTCGCGGCACATCATCCGCCTGCTGGCGCCGCTGACCATTGAACCGCAGGTGCTGGAAGAAGGACTGGATATTCTCGAGGACTGCCTGGCGCAGTTGGCATGACACCGCGCATTTGCGCAAAAGCCGCTCGCCATGGACACTGGCGCGCCTCATGCCATCGACAAGGAAGCGCGACATGATGTGTCCCAGCTACAGAGGGCGGCCCATGGCCGCCAGCCCAGCGAACTTCGACCGCGGCGAGCAAGACTCATGAAGCAGTACATCCCCTTTCTACTGCTATACCTGCTGCTGATGCCGCTGTACTACTGGATGAAGCCTTACCCGCTGAGGAAATGGACAGGCTTGGCCATGGGCCTCGCCGGGCTGCTGTGGATACTGTTCTTGCCGCCCATGTTGGGCGATATCGATACCGGACTGGCCGCCGTGGCGCTGGTGACCATGGGCAGCTCACTGTTTTTCAGCCGGCGCCGCTACCAGGACCACAGCTGAGGCATTGCCCTACAAGCCGAATACCCACCGCGCATTGCCATGCAGGAACTTGTCACGCACCGGCTCCGGCAGCTCCAGGGCCTTGACCTGCTGCATGCATTTGTCGAATGGCAACTGCGGGAAGTTGCTGCCGAACAGCACCTTGTCCTGCCCATAGGTGCGCATGAAATGCAGCAACTGCGGCGGGTAGTAAGCCGGCAGGTAAGCCGAAGTATCGATGTAGATATTGTCGTGCTTCCAGGCCAGGCCAATCATCTCGTCGGTCCAGGGGTGGCCGATGTGCCCGGCGACGATTTGCAGTTCCGGGAAGTCCAGCGCCACCTCATCCAGATAAGGCACCGGCCGCCCGGTTTCCGAAGGCATCAACGGGCCGGTGTGGCCGACCTGGGTGCAGAAGGGGATGCCCAGCTCCACGCACTTGGCGTACAGCGGGTAGTACAGGCGGTGGTTGGGCGGCAGTTTCCACAGCCAGGGCACGATACGCAGGGCCTTGCAGCCCAGCTCGCCCACCGCCCGTTCCAGTTCGGCCAGCGCTGCCATCGGCCGGCTCAGGTCCACCGTGGCCACGCCAACGAAACGCTCGGGATAGGACCGGGTGTAGGCGGCGATTTCATCGTTGCTGAACACCCAGCGCTCCGGCCGGCACCAGGCCGCCAGCATCAGCTTCTCCACACCGGCCTGGTCCATCAGCTCGACGGTCTGCTCGATGCTCAGCGGCTGGTCCAGCAAGTGCGCCGAACCCGACTTCTCGAACAGCCGCGCCACCTCCGGCAACAACTGTCGTGCCCGGCCGTTGGCCGGTTGTGCCCATGCATCAATTGCACCGCTCATTGGCTTGCCCTCTCGCTGATCCTGGCTCGGGAAACGAGGGTTCACGCTACGCCCGGGCCGCGCGCACAACAATGTTCACAGCGCTCAGCGGCATTGACCGATCAGCTCCCGGTCTTGACCTTGCTCCACACCCGGGTACGCACCCGTTCCATTTTCAGCGGCAGCGGTTCCAGCGGGAACAGCCTGGCCATCACCTCTGCGGACGGATAGACCCCAGGGTTGTCGCGGATCTTCTGGGCCACCAGCGCCGTGGCATCGCGGTTGGCGTTGGGGTAGCCCAGGTAGTCGGAAGACTGGGCAATCACTTGCGGGCGCAGCAGGTAGTCGATGAACTTCAGGCCGTCCTGGGGATGCGGCGCGTCCTTGAGCAGCACCAGGTTTTCCACCCACACCGGCCCGCCTTCGCGGGGAATGCTGTAGACCAGACGACGCCCGTTGTTGGCCTTCTGCGAGGCGACCTGGGCATCGAATACCCCGCCGCTCCAGCCCAGCACCACACAGATGTTGCCGTTGGCCAAATCAGTGATGAATTTCGACGAATCGAAGTAGCGGATATGCGGCCGCACCTTGAGCAGCAAGGCCTCGGCCTTCTTGTAGTCCTCAGGGTTCTGGCTGTTGTAGGGCAGGCCCAGGTAATGCAGGGCGATGGGGATGATTTCTCCCGGCGCATCGAGCATGGCCACCCCGCACTGGCTGAGCTTGGCCAGGTTCTCTTCCTTGAAGATCAGGTCCAAGGAGTCCACCGGCGCCTGGTCGCCGAGCAGCGCCTTGACCTTGTCGGCGTCGTAGCCGATGCCCGTGGTGCCCCACAGGTAGGGCGCAGCGAAGCGGTTGCCGGGGTCGTTGCTCTGCACCTTGGCCAGCATTTCGGGGTCCAGGTGCGACCAGTTGCCGAGCTGGCTGCGGTCCAGTTCCTGGAGCGCCCCGGCCTTGATCAGGTTCGGCAGCAGGTCGCTGCTGGCCACCACCACGTCATAGCCGCTGCGCCCGGCCATCAGCTTGCTTTGCATCACATCGCTGTTGTCGAAGGTGTCCTGCAGCACGCTGATACCGGTTTCCTTGTGGAACTGTCCGGGCGTGTCCGGGGCGATGTAGTCGTACCAGTTGTAGAAATGCACACTGGGTTCGGCGGCCTGGGCCGTGGCGAAACCGAACAGAGCGGCCAGGGCCAGGGGCAAACAGCGGATAGCTTTCATCTGAGGACTCCGAGCGTTGGCACCCGCCAAGGGCGTGCGCCTCGCCTGCTGATTATGGATTGTTATGGCAGGGCCGAAAGCGGCGGAAAAACGGCGATGGGGTTTAAGGAATCAACAGCTCGCGACGGCCATCGGCGTGCTCAACGTATTCGCCGGGCAGTTGCAGGCGCCGGTCGTGCAGGTAGTCGTAATCGCGACGAGCGGCCTTGAGTTGCGCGAGGTCGAGCTCCAGCACCTGCCGGCACTCGTCGCGGCCGGCCTCGAACAGCAGCCGGCCGAAGGGATCCACCAGCGCACTGCCGCCGGCGAACACCAGGCCGTCGGTGCCGTTGCCGACCCGGTTCACCATCACCGCGAAGGCCTGGTTCTCCTGGGCACGGGCCATGATCGCGGTGCGGTGCACCGGGCCGTAGGGGTCCATGTTGCCGTTGCTCACCAGGATCAGCTCGGCGCCCAGCTGGCCGAGGGCGCGGGCGCTTTCCGGCAGCTCGATGTCGTAGCAGATCAGCAGGCCGACCCGCACACCCCGCCACAGTACGGTGCTGTAACGGTCGCCGGGCTGGAACAGGCCGCGCTCGTCGGGCCACAGGTGGGTCTTGCGATAACTCGTCGCCACCCCTTCGGGGGTCACCAGCAGCGAGGTGTTGTAGTAATGGCCGGCGGCTTTTTCGGCGATGCCGACCACCACCGCGACACCCTTGACGCGCACCGCCCGCAATACGGCCTGGATACTCGGCCCGTCCAATGGCTCGGCCACCTCGGGCAACTGCTCAGGGTTGGCAAAACCGCTGATCTGGGTTTCCGGGAATACCAGCAGGTCGATGTCGCCGTCACAGTCGGCAATGCCCCGCAGGACCCGCTCGAGGTTGTAGGCCGTGTCGCCGTCACGGCCGGCCAGTTGCATCAGTTCAATCTTCATCGCGAGTCCTTTGAAGTGTCGGCAGGTCTCCGAACGCCGCATGGGCGGCACCCGCCAGGGCTGGTGGCGAGTATGGAGGGCGCGCAGGCGCAGGGTAATCACTTCAATGGAGTACCCCGCCAGGGTTAGTTGGCGGGGCGAGTCAGCGGGAGAATGAAGGGCTCAGGCGTTACCCAATGGCTGGCGGGAAGGCGTCGGGGCTTTCAGCGCGCGCCAGGTCCAGAGCGCGCTGCACAGGTCTGGCAAGGCCAGCAGCAACAGCACGGGCGATATCAACCCGGAGGCGACGAAGGCGGCGAAAAACACCGGTACCGACAGGCGGATCGCCACGGTCATGGCCATGAACTCGCGCCGCTCGGTGTAGCCGGCCCAGACGTAATAGACCCCCAGGTACAGCGCCAGCTGGCCCATCACCCGGATCCACACCTCGTCGCTCAGGGCGAAACCGAACAACGGCAGCAGCAGGTTGGGCGCCAGCACCAGCGCAGCGCCCAGCAACAACATATACAGACCGAACAGAAACACGCTCTTGCCCGGATGGCTCATGGTTTTACTCCTTGGGAATGCGATGTGAGGCGATAGGCCTCGGCATCGAAATAACGGGTCTGCTGGCGGAACTGCCAGCTGAACCCCGGCCACAGGGCGACGTTGCGCCCGCTGTCAGGGTCCATATACCAGCTCTGGCAACTGCCGACGCTCCACACCGCGCCGCGCAGCCTGTGGCGCAGGCCCTGGTTGAAGCGCGCCTGGGCCTGCGGGTCGACATCGAGGCTGGTCACGCCCAGGCGTTGCAGGGTGTCCAGGGCGCCGAGGATGTAGGCGATCTGCGACTCGATCATGTAGACGATGGAGTTGTGCCCCAGGCCGGTGTTGGGCCCCATCAGCAGAAACAGATTGGGAAAGCCGCTGACCGTGGTGCCCTTGTAGGCTTCGCTGCCCTGCTGCCAGGTGTCGACTATGTCCACCCCGCCGCGCCCGACGATCATCCCCGCCGGGAACGGCGTGCGCGCCTTGAAGCCGGTGCCGAAGATCAGCGCATCCAGGGCATGGCGCTGGCCGTCGACAGTGATCAGCGCATCCTCGGTGACTTCACGGATGCCGCTGGTGACCAGCCGGGTGTTGGCCTGGGTCAGGGCCGGGAAGTAATCGTTGGACAACAGGATGCGCTTGCAGCCGATGGCGTAGTCCGGGGTCAGGCGCCGGCGCAGTTCCGGGTCCTTGACCTGGCGCCGCAGCAGGTTGAGCGCCAGCCATTTGTGCAAGGCCATCAACCGAGGGTTGAACACGAAGCCGAACACCCGGGTTTCATGGGCGGTGTAGATCAGCCCGCGCAACAGCCGCTGCACCGCGGGGAAACGCCGCAGCAGGCGCTGGGCGGCAGTGGAAAAGGCCCGGTCCGGCTTGGGGATGATCCACGGCGGCGTGCGCTGGAACACCGCCAGGCTGGCCACCTGTGGCTGGATCTGCGGCACGAACTGGATTGCCGAGGCGCCGGTGCCGATCACCCCGACCCGCTTGCCGGCCAGGACATAGTCATGGTCCCAATGCTGGGAGTGAAAGACCCGACCCTTGAAGCGCTCAAGCCCCGGTAGCCGGGGGTAATCCGGGGTCGACAAGGCCCCGGTGCCAGCCACCACCACCTGGGCATAACGAACGCCGCCACGGGCATCGGTCACCTGCCACAGGGCGCGTTCTTCCAGCCAGCACAGGCCAGTGACCGCGGTGTTGAAGCAACAGTGTTGCAGCACCTGATACTTGTCGGCGCAGTGCTTCAGGTAATCGCGGATCTCCGGCTGCGGCGAAAAGCGCCGCGACCAGTCGGGGTTGGGCTCGAAGGAAAACGAATAGAGGTGGGAAGGAATATCGCAGGCGCACCCAGGGTACCGGTTGACCCACCAGGTGCCGCCGACGCCGGCTTCCTGTTCAAGGATCAGGAAGTCCTGCTCGCCGCGCTGGCGCAGGTTGATCGCCATGCCGATGCCGGAGAACCCGGCGCCGATGATCAATACCCGATAGACCCGCGCCGGATCGGCCTGCTCCTGAAGTAGCGCACTCATGTTCCTGACTCCTGACGGCACAAACGCCGGGCGTGACGGTCCGCAGCGCATGCACTGTTTATTCTGAACCTCTGTGGATCGAGGGCCGGCCGCTCGCCGGCCCGGGCGGTCAGGTTGACTCGGCGTGCAACCTGCTGGTCCGGTGCGCCAGGTTCTCCAGCGCCTGCGGGTCGAGTTCGGCGGCGATCACCAGGGCCTGGCGACGCAGGGTCTGCAAGGGAGTGCGGCGGCCGAACACGCCGGTGAAGTGCATGAACATGCGCATCCCGAAGCCCAGCCCATCGCCCCTTTGCCGCGGCACCAGGTGCAGGTGGGCATGGGGGATGTGCTGGTTGGTGGCCTTGCCGTCGTTGACGATCAGGTGCGTGCCTTCCACCCCGAAGCCGGCGCGACGCTGGGCGGCCAGCAAGGTATCGAACACCTGGTACAGGTGCTGGCGGATGACCGTGGGCAGTTGCTCGAGTTTTTCCACATGGGCCAGCGGGATCAGCAGCACATGGCCCTGCCCCAGCGGGTGTACGTCCATGAAGGCCATGCAGTGGGTGTCGCGATAGACCAGGGCACTGGGCAATTCGCCGGCCGCGATCTGGCAGAAAATACAGGTCATCCGTGAGTCCTCGGTGGGTGGCGCTCCTTCGGGCGCTGTAAATGTAGCTCACGCCGCTCGCCGAGGTTCGGCGGAAGTTGTTACCGGACGTCGCGCGAACATCCGCGCCAGCAGCCAGCGGTCGCGCAGGTAGGGCTTGTTGTCCAGCAGCGCCGCCAGCCGTGGCAGATTAACAAAGGGCACGCCAGGGTAGATGTGATGCTCGACGTGGTAGTTGATGTTGGCCCACAACAGGCCGATCAGCCGGTCGCTGACGGTCACGGTGTTCTTCGCCAGGTCCAGGCGCTCCGGGTCGCCGACCTCCAGGGTGGCCATGGGGAAGTGCTCGTAGCCCCGGGAAATCGGGTTGATCACCAGCGCCAGCAACAGCAGCGGCACGATGAAGATCAGCACGAACTGCAACATCAGCCCCTGGCTGTAGCACCAGGCGCCGATCGCCGCCATCGACAGCAGATTGAACGCCAGCTCGCGCAGCACCCGGTTGCGCACCGCCTTGCCATAGCGCACCAGGGAAAAGTAGATGAAGCGCGGCACGAACACGGCGATGCGCAGGAACATCCACTTCACCCCGCCGGTGTAGTTCCAGTCGTCGGGGTCCTTGTCTGGATCGCCCAGGTAGCGGTGATGGTATTTGTGGCACTCGGTGAAGGAGGAAAACGGAAACACAATGAACCAGGCCATGAAGCGCCCGACACACAGGTTCAGCGCCGCCGAACGAAAGCCGCTGGCATGCCCGCAATCGTGTTGCAGCACGGTGAAGGCATGCAGCTGGTTGCCCAGCACCAGCACCGCCAGCGCCTGGCCCCAGGGGTTGTCGCCAAGCAGGATGTACAGCGCCGCCGCACACCAGACCAGCAGGTGCAGCAGCGACCAGAGCAGGAACTTCAGCGGCTGCGGCTGCATCAGCGCCTGCAACTGGGCCTGGCGCTCGGGATCGACCCGCAGTTCGGCGCGCTTGGCCAGCCGCAATTGGTCTTCGGCGGCGTGGTGGGTTGAATGACTCATGAATTGACCTTCCTCTGTCTGTATCGCTAATCGACTTGCAGGCGCACGTCGTCCGTCAATGGATAGCCCACGCACAACAGTGCCTGGCCTCGGTTCAGTTCGTCCGCCGACAGCCCATGGTCTTCACGCATGCGTACCTGCCCCCTCAGCCGGGTGCAGACGCAGGCGGTGCAGAAGCCGCTGCGGCAGGAAAACGGCGGCTGCACGCCACTGGCCAGGGCCGCGTCGAGCAGGGTCTGGCCCGGGGCAACAGTGAAATTGAACGCCTGGCCCTGCATCAGCAGCTCCACGCGTTTTTCCGTGTCGCCGCTGGCCACTGGCGCCTTGGCCGGGGTGAAACGCTCCTGGTGCACGCGCTCCGGGGCGATGCCCAGGGCCTCCAGGGCGGCGGTCACCTCGTCCATCATGCCGCTGGGGCCGCAGCTGTAGTATTCGCGGGCCTGCGGGCCGGGCAGCGCGCCGAGAATGTCCATCACCCGCTCCCGGGTCAGGCGCCCTTCGTGGGCTCCCGGGGTGTCCGGCCGCGACAGCACATGCACCAGCTGCAAACGCTCGCCGAAGGTCTGCCGCAGCTGGTCGAGCTTGTCGCGGAAGATCACCGACTGCTGATTGCGGTTGCCGTAGATCAGCGACACCTGCGAGTCCGGCTCGAAGTGCAGCGCCGACTTGAGGATCGAGAAGATCGGCGTGATCCCGCTGCCCGCCGCCAGCAGCACCAGGTGCCGCCCCCTGCCCGGCTGCGGGGCGAAGGTGAAGCGGCCGTGGGTGCCGAGGGTCTGCACCGCGTCGCCGGCACTCAGCTCCTGCACCAGGCGGTTGGAAACCTTGCCGCCGGCCACCCGCTTGACGGTGATCGACAGGGTCTTGTCCAGCCCCGGCGTGCTGCTGATGGAATAGGCGCGGCAGCCCTTGGCACCGTCGACATCGACCTCCAGGGTCAGGTACTGCCCGGCGCTGTAGCGGACTTTGCGCAGCAGCGGCTGCTTGAGGTGAATGGTCACCGCGTCGTCGGTTTCCCGTTCGATGGCGGCGACTTTCAAGGTCAGGGGACGGTTCATGGCTGGCCCAGGGCGCTGTGCGCGGGTGTGGGTTCGTGGGCGTCGTGCGCTGTGCCGAGGCGCCGTTGATAAGCATGCTCATGCGCCGCGATGGGCGCCGGCAGCACCCGGTATCGCAGCAGGCGGACTTTCTCGTCGTGGTCCAGCGGCTGCCACCAGTCCAGCTTGTCCGCCAGCGCATCGAAGCGGCGCAGCATCAGCAGCACGAACAGGCCGAACACGCTGAGGTCGCGAAACACCATGGAACCCGCGGCCGCCAGCTCCGGCTTGAGCCGCTCGAACAGCGCCGGGCTCTCCGACCAGTGGCCGATGGACCAGTGATGGTGGCAGGCGTGGTAGCCCTCGTTGAGGATGTTCACCGGCGTTTCCAGCAGGGTCACGGTGTTGTACATCCAGTCCTTGGGGTCTTCCTGGCCGCCGTAGAAGGCGTGCTGGCTCCAGTGGATGACGCCCATCAGGAAGTTGCTCGCGCACCAGGGCACCAGCATGTAGAGCACGGCGATCGGCAGGCTGTAGAACGCCAGCGCGACGAACAGCCCGACATGCACCAGGTTGCCCATGACCATGGCCCGGGCCTGGCTGCGCTTGTGCTTGCTCTTGAAGTACAGCCAGGGCGAAACCATGAACTGCTGGTACATCACCTCGCGCACCATATACACCGCGAAATCCCAGGCGCTGGCATGGTCGTAGCGCGCGGTGGCGTAGACGTCCAGCGGCCCGGCGTTCTCCCGGTGATGCTGTTGCAAATGCGCCGCCGCGTGGGGGATCAGGCCCATGGGAATGGCGAAGAACATGTACAGGAAGGAGTTGCCGACCCAGCGATCCAACAGGCTCGAACGCTTGAAGATGCCGCCGGGCACATGGCCTTCCTGATGCATGGCGCTGAAGGAGCGGACGAAGCCGCGGATGTTCGGACCGTAGACGAAGGCGTAGAACAGCAGCACCAGCAGCCAGGAAATTTCCTTGAGCCACAGCTGGGCGATGAACACCGGCCCGGCGGTCAGGCCCAGGCTGATGGCGGCGGCGAGGATCGGCTCGTCCCGCGGGTCCTTGAGCAAGCGGTCGGCCAGCGGCTGCAACAAGCGGTGATAGCTCGCCACCAGCCAGCCGCCCAGGGCCTTCATTCCCGGCAGCCACGACAGTGTCCGGCGCCCGGCCTGCAAGGTGCAGGACAGGGCCAGGATCACGACAATGGCCGCAGTGTTGAACACCAGCAGCAGACTGAACAGCGGAACAGCCAGGCAGTGAAACCCGCGACCGACATTGGCCGGGCGCGGCGGATAGAGAAAATCGCTACTCATGCTTCTACTCCATTAGGCATGTTGCCGAGGCCGGAGCGACGCCAGGGGCGCCACAGCTCCGGCTGCGGTAGCAGGCGAATCAGGCGCTGTAGGACTCGCGCAGAAACTGCGCCAGCAACGGCGTGGCGGCGCTGCGGGAGATCGGGTGGAAGCAGATCGCCCGGGAGGCCGCCAGCAGATAGGCCACTTCGTCGGAGGCAATGAAGGCCATGCCGCCCAGCAGCTCGACGCTGAGGTTGGTCGAACGCTCGATCGCCGCCTGCACCAGAAAGCGCGTGCACAGCGCCTTGTGGTAGGTGTTCATCGGCGCATCCTGTTGCGCCTGCAATTCGCCGGCGGTGCCGAGCAGCGCCTGATGGGCGCCCTCCAGCTCGATGCACAGCAGGGCCAGTTGCGCGGGGTCGGCGAAAGCTTTTCGCAGCAGCCGGTCGACCAGGGCCGAGGCCACGCCCAGGTAGCTGCCGCCGACCATCAGCTGGAACCAGCTCAAGCCGTTGAGCGAGGTTTCCATGGCGGTGGCGGCCACTTCCTCGCTGTCGGCGCCGTCGGCCAGCAGCATGCGCTCGCTGGGCACGAACACGCCGTTGAACACCAGTTCGTTGCTGTCGGTGGCACGCAGTACCGTGGCATTCCAGAAGGGTTCGCGGGTGACCGTGCTGCCATCGGCAAAGACCACGGCAAAACCCTGGCTGACGCTGCCATCCTCCTGTTCACAGGCGACACCGACCACTATCACATCCATGTGGTGGCTCATGGTGCAGGGCTTCTTGCTGCCGTCGAGGACGAAACCGCCTTCCACCGGCCGCGCCTTGACGCTGCGGTTGAAGATCTCCGAGCCCGGCTTGCCCTCGGCGAAGGCCGAGGCGATCAGCAGCTGGTTCTGGGTGATGCCCCACAGCAGTTCTTCCGCCGCCGGGATCAGCCCGCCCAGTTGCACGATGGTGGCGATGGTGTGGTGATGCATAGTCATCATCACCGCCAGGGACGGGCACAGCGAACCTATGGCCCGCAGGATCTCCACGGTTTCTTCCGGCGAGGCGCCAAGGCCGCCGTAGGTCTCGGGGATGATCAGGCCGGCGGCGCGATAGTCGCGAAACAGCCCGCAGAGCACGGCCGGGTCGGCCTGCTCCAGGGCCATCAGGCCGCGCTCCCGGAGGGCGGCGAGCAGGCCCGGCAGGTACTTCTCGGTGGCGTTGCGGGCGTTGTGCATCGACATGGTGTGGACTCCTTTCTCGTTGTCAGGGTTAACCGGCTTTTTCGATCAGCTGCTCCACCGCGGGGGCGAAACCGAAGGCTCGGGCCAGGTCGAAGATCGCTTCGGCATCCTCCAGCGGAGGACGCTTGCCGATGCTGTAGTCGCGCTGCAGGCCGGCCATGGTCAGGACCATGGTTTCGGCCAGGCAGCTGAAGGTCACGCCCGTGGGCAGACCGGTGAGGTTCTGCTGGCCGAAGCGTTGGCTGCGGTCGGGCAGGTGGATCAGGCCGCCCTCGATCACCGTGACGTCCGGGCGCAGCGCCAGGGTGACGTGGCCGATGTCCGGCGGCTGCGCGCAGTCGCAGATGATCGCGTTCTGATGCAGGACCAACGGGTCGATAAAGGCCGAGCCGTTGGAGGTGGCCGAGAGCACGGCTTCCAGGCGCGGCAGCCAGCTCCCCAGGTCCGCGGTGATCACCAGCGGCGGCTGCACCTGCGGCTTGCCCTGGGCCAGGGCATCGACGCGGTCGAACAGTTCGCGCAATTGCTCCTCGTCGCCAAGGTCGCGATCCAGCAGTTGCTCGACGCTGGCCAGGCTCGGCAGGAGCAGCACCAGGGTCTTGGCGATGCCGCTGCTGTGGCCGCCCTGGATCTGCAGCAAGGCGTCGCGATACAGCTCGCCGGCCACCAGCCGCAGCTCGTCCATGGCGCCCCGATTGGCCCCATTGCCGAGCAATACCAGGTGCTCGCAGAAGCGCCCCAGGCGCAGGCTGGCCAGGCGGCCCACCGAACCGTAGGCCCCGATCACCCCGGTCAGGCGCTTGGCCAATGGCGCGCCCCGGTTGGCGCTGGTGCTCAGCAACGCATCGACACCGACCATGGCCGTCAGGCTGTTGCCGGTGGTGGTGTGGAATCGCTCGTTGATGACATCCACCCCGGCACTGGAAATCACCGAGGTGTAGGCCCCCAGCCCGACGAAATCCACCTCCAGCTCGGCGACGCTGTCCAGGTAGTTGCCCAGCAGCTTGCGCCGCTTGCCCAGGCTCAGGCGCATCAGGTCGCGCGGTTGCAGCAGGCTGCCGACCAGCCAGCCTTCGACGTAGTCGCCGGCATCGTTGTAGACCCGCCGGGCGTGATAGGACACACCGGCGTCGAGGTCCGGCTTGGCCCATTCGGAGAAGTCGTCGAGCCAGCCCTGCATGAAGGTTTTTTCCGCCGCCGACAGCCCCAGGCCGTCCACCACGCTGTCGCCGTTGACGCTCTCGGCGGTGGTCGGGTGCAGCAGGAAGGCGAAGCGCCCCAGGCAGCGCCCGCTGCTGCGCGGTTTACCGGGCACCACCCAGGGGCTCGGCACACCCCGTGGCCCGGCGTAACCGTGGGCTTCGAGGATCAGCCGATGCTGCTGGTTGTGCACCACCAGTTCCGCCACCGCCTTGAGGCCTTCGAGCAGCAGGTCGGTATCGGCGCGCTCGATGCACAGCGGCGGCTGGATCCGCAGCACATTGCCTTCGGTGAGGGTCGGCAGGCAGTACACGCCATGGCGGCTTTTCAGGTAGCCGCAGACGATCGGCACCAGGGCGCCGAAGGCACTGGCCAGGGACAGGGTGTACAAACGCTCGCCGCTCCAACGGCGGAACTTCAGGCCAAGCATCAGGCCGCGGCCGTCGAGACTGTGGAACACCTCGGGATAGTCGCGCACCAGACGCGACAGCCCGGCGTGCAGGTAGGCGCCCTGCTCCGCCGCGTGCTTGAGCTGGGCGCCGTCGTTGGCCGTGAGCTGGTCGAGCACGGCCAGGCCGATGGCGGCGCTGAAGCCATTCACGGCGAAGGTGGAGCTGTGGTGCCGATCGAAATCGCGGCTCCAGCACTGCTCGCCGTAGATGCACGCGCCAATGGCCGCGACGCCGCCGCCCAGGGCCTTGGCCAACAGCACCACGTCTGGCTCCAGACCGTGGGCGGTGGCGGCGAACAGCTCGCCGGTGCGGCCCAGGCCGGTCTGGATTTCATCGAGGACAAACAGGGTGCCGTATTGCCGGCAGAGGTTCTGCGCCGCCAGCAGGTAGCCTGGCGGCGGGGTAATCATGCCCGCCTCGCCCTGCACCGCCTCGACAAAAAAAGCCGCGGCGCGTCGAGTCTTCAACAGTTCCTCGAGAGCCTCCAGGTCGCCATAGGGCACATGGCTAAAACCCTCGGCGCGGATCTGGAACGGCTCGCGGTAAGTGGCCTTACCGGTGACCCCGACCGCGCCCTGGGTCTTGCCGTGAAAGCCGGTCAGGGTGCCGATCACCAGTTCGCGCTGCGTCGCGGCGCGGCACAGCTTGATCGCCGCCTCGACGCTCTCCGCGCCGCTGGTGGTGAAGGTCACTTTCGAGTGGTTGCCCGGCGCCAGCTCGATCAGGCGCCGCGCCAGCTCTTCGGCGCCGGGGTTGATCAGCGGCTGGACCAGCGAGGCCTGGCCGCTGGCGAGGAATCTTTGGATCGCCTCGGTAATAGGCGCCGCGCCATAACCGAAGGGCACCGCGCCGAACTGGCCGACGAAATCGATCAGGGTCTGGCCGCTGGCGGTTTCGATACGGGTGCCCTGGGCGCGAACCACGGTCTCGTTGAGGCCGACGAATTCCAGCAGTTCCTGGCGGGTGATATTGAGCAGCGAATCAGCCATGGCTCACCTCCGCCACGGCCCGGCGCGCGCCCTGGTTGATGACGCCATACAGGTGCTGGCTGACCTTGCGCACGGTGTCGTGCTGGTAGGCCAGTTCAGGGTCCAGGGAGATGCCGAAACGGTCTTCGAACTCGGCGGACAGGCCGACGATCAGCACCGAGTCGACGCCCATCTCATGGAACGAACGCTCGACGTCCAGCGACCCGGAATCGACCTCCAGCAGGCTGGCCAGGGTTTCGGTCACGGCAAAGGTTATTTCGTCTAGATGCACAGTCGCCTCCCAGCGTATTTCGCTTCCTTTGCATGGCCGTTGGCCCGCGCGCCCCGTGGTAAAACCAGGGGATCACGCTTGGGCAGGCGTCATGATGCAAACGCGTTTTGAGTGTGGATAACCCGCCGCAGCAGGCCATTTGCTACACCCCGATGCTCGGCGTCATGCCGGTTCAGCTCAATACTCCGTAAGGAGTAGCGCCTGGTTTTGTAGCCGCTGCCGCAGGCTGCGACAGGACCGAAGGTCCTCCAGCGATCTCAAGATCCTGCGCCCCCTTCGGGGTCGATCGCAGCCTCGCAAGCTCGGCAGCGGCTACAGGGTTAGCGTCAGCCCCCAATCACCATCAAACCGCAATATCGCTTTTGCTCTGGCTTTGGTTTTGGTTTTGGCTTTTGATCTTGATCCACCCGCCCCATCGGGAGGCCGAGTGGAGGTGTTCATCAGGGGATTGGCGCGCAGCGCCCCTCGACGCAGTCGAGGACATCGTATGGAGGTCGAAGCGAAGCCGACCGGAGTCGATGCCCCCTGATGGACGCCGGAGCGAGGGAACCTGAGCGCAGCGAAGGCCGTACGCAGGGGCGAGGCGTTTTGGTTACTTTGGCGCCCTTCCAAAGTGACCCGCCGTAAGGGCGGAACCATAAGCCGCCGTGACCGCAGAAACGGATATGTACACCGTCCAACATCCCCAGCGAGGCCACCATCGCCATCGCGGGCAAGCCTCGCTCCTACAGAAGCCTCCCCCTGCCGCCAGCCAAGAATGGATATGTACACCATCCCAAACATGCAGCGCCCAAACAGACACCATCACGGCCAATCGAGCATCGACCGGCCGCTCCAACAGAGGCGCACACGACGCCGAAGCGCTGAGCCTCGTCAGCACTGTGGGGATGGTTACCGGATGAAAGACAGGCAGCACTCACTCGTCGCAGAACAACGCCGCGATCTGCGCCCGACTCGACGCCTGGAGTTTGGAGAAGATGTTCTGCAGGTGGGTTTTCACGGTCTTGTCGCTGATGCCGAGGATCTGGCCAATCTCCCAGTTGGTCTTGCCTCGGGCCACCCAGCGCGAAATCTCCGCTTCGCGGCTGGACAGGATGGACAACAGTTGATGGTTCGGCCCCGGGTTGTGGCGCAACAGCTTGCTGCCCAACGCCCGGTTCAGGGCGATGTGCAGGTACGGGGCGAAGACCATCATGCGCATTTTGCTTTCATGGGCCACGGTGGCCGAGATGTTGTGAAAGAAGTAGCCGGTGAAGGTGTTGCGGTGCAATCCGGGCAGCAGGGTCCAGCCCAGATTGCGTATCCCGTGTTCGCGAAAGATCTTCGCCCACACCAGTTCCTGCGAGTTGCCCAGGCGCTCCAGGGTGGTGAACTTGGGGCGCCCGCAATGCTCGATGGGGTCGATGCCCAGCGGCGGAATCATGCCGTCGCGGCCGACGATGGCCTTGATCAGGTCATCGGAGACGCTGTCCGGATGAATCAGGTGGGAAAAGAACACCCGGTGCGCGCGGACCCGGCCGCTGGCGAACACGAAGTTCTCGCACGGCAGGATCTGCGGCAGCGCCAGCTGGGTCTGCTGCGTCAGCTCGGCGATGCTGCGCGCCGAGGTGATGGAGTTGAGCACGCTGGTCAGTTGCAGCCGTTGCTGGCTGTCGGTGGGCGGCAACGACAGCACCGACCGCGGGCGGCTGGCCAGTTCCAGCCGTGGTTCGCAGAAGGCCGGCTGGGCGAACAGCAACGCCGCGGGTTTGGGCGCATGCACCGGGCCGATCGATAGACTGGTCATGCTTCCACGACCTGGCTATCGAGGGTGATGTCGCGCAATACCCGGCCGTTGCTCTCCACCGCAACCACCGACTTGTCCAGCGGATGGGCTTCGGCCGGCGCCGTGCCATCGAGTGCCGCCAGCCAGGGAGCGAACTGCTTGCGGCACTCCTGGCGCTTGATCTTGCCGCTGGAGGTACGTGGCAACGACCCGCCGAACACCAGCAACAGCACCGGCCGCGCCAGTTGGTGCTGTTGCCACAGCCGCGCCTTCAAGTCGCTGAACAGCTGCGGCAAATCGAGGCTGCGCAAGGCACGCCGCTCGATTTCCTGGGCGATCACCACCTGCTCGCCGTCGCCGGTCTCGATGCTGAAGGCCGCGGTGCCGTCCGGGCGAAAACTGTCATGGGTGCGCAGCACGGTGTTCTCGATATCGCCGGGGTGATGGTTGACGCCATTGACGATGATTAGGTCCTTGAGCCGCCCGGTGACGAACAGCTCGCCGTCGAGCAGGAACCCCAGGTCGCCGGTGCGAAAGTAGCGCGACCAGCCAAGCGCCGGCGGGGCCGGGCGAAAGGCCGCGGCGGTGCTCTCCGGGCGCTGCCAGTAACCGCTGGCGACGCTGTCGCCGAGGATGCAGATCTCCCCGACCCGCCCGTCCTCCAGCGGCTGTTCGGTATGCGGATCGCAGATGAACGGGCCCTGCCCCGGAATGCCGCGGCCGCTGCTGACCAGGGTGCGCAGGCGCAACTCGGCCTCGCCGCCCCGACCGTCATGCAGGTGCGCCACATTGTCCTCCAGCAAGCCGGCATGGAACTGGCGGATCACCGGCTCGCGCTTGCTGCCACCGGCGCTGACCATCAGCGTGCCCTCGGCCAGCCCGTAGCAGGGAAAGGCCGAGGTGCTGGCAAAACCGGCGCGGGCGAAACGCTCATGGAAGGCGGCAATGGTCTGCGCCCGCACATGCTCGGCGCCGTTGAAGGCCACCTCCCAGCTGCTCAGGTCGAGGCCGGCCAGCTCTTCGTCCTTGATCTTGCGCAGGCACAATTCATAGGCGAAGTTCGGCCCGCCGCTGACGGTGCCGCGGTAGGTGCTGATGGCCTGCAACCAGCGCAGCGGCCGTTGCAGGAAGTGGATCGGCGCCAGCAGGGTCGAGCCGAAGCCGACGAACAAGGATTGCAGGATGCCGCCGATCAGCCCCATGTCGTGATACGGCGGCAGCCAGCTGACCAGGTGGCTGTCCTTGTGGGTCAGGAAGCCGCGGCTGATGCTGCGCGAATTGTGAATCAGGTTGCCGTGGGTCACCGCCACTCCTTTGGGAATCCCGGTGGAGCCGGAGGTGTATTGCAGAAAGGCGATATCGTCCCGGGTCACAGCAACCGTCCGCCATTCGCTGGCCAGGGCCAGGTCCAGAGTCGCCATGTCCAGCACCCGCGGACTCTCGGCCTGCCCCAGCCGGGCCTGGATGGTCGGGACATCCTCGCCACTGGCCAGCGCCGCCGTCGGCTGGCAATCGTCGATGATGCCGTCCAGCCGGTCCAGGGTCTTGGTCGCCCCCGGCGGATAGGCCGGCACCGCCACCAGCCCGGCATACAGACAGCCCATGAAGGCGATCACATAGTCCAGGCCAGGCTTGAGCAGGATCAGCACCCTGTCCCCCGCCAGGCAATGCCCCTGCAACCGGGCCGCCGCCGCTCGCGCCGCGCGATCCAGTTCAGAGAAGGTGATCAGGGTTTCTTCGTCTCGCCCGTTGTGCAGAAAACGATAGGCCAATCGGTCCGGGATCGTATGGGCGTGAAGCTGCAGACATTCCGAAAAATTCGCATACGGAACGTCGCTATCGTGGTCGTTCGTAGTCATTATTTTGTCCAGGCAGCCGTACTTAGCCATCTCCCGCAAGGCCCGAAATCTGCGGCCTTGCGCATCCATTACGCTTGATCATCCTCTGGGAGCGCGCAGTCGAAGTTAATACTCCGAACGGCGTATACCCGCAATTTCCGCCCCCGGCGCATATTCGCCTCACAGCTCGATGCATGCATGGCTTTTTGCCATACACCCTTGCAGTCATCAGCCCTTTTCAAAGATGTGAAGCCGACTATCCGGGCCTGCGCAAGCTGGGCTTGTGTAACCGGCCATGTCATGAAATCCAGGCCGGAACGGGAGCGTTCCGGTTTCGCCACCAGCGTGTGCAGCACCGGGAGAACAGGATGTCTTTTAGCGAATACGCCACCTTCGATGCGGTCGGCCTGGCCGACCTGGTCAGAACCAGGCAGGTACTCCCCTCCGAACTGCTGGAGGAAGCCATACGCCGCATCGAAGCCTTCAACCCGGCGGTCAACGCCGTGGTCTACAAAGCCTACGACAAGGCCCGGGCGCAGGCCGCCGAACAGGACAAGGCGCCAGCGACGGGCGCGCTGCACGGCGTGCCGTTCCTGCTCAAGGACATCCTCGGCGACTGCCAGGACCTGCCCTCGACCTTGGCCTCGCGCATGCTGCAAGCGCGGGTCATGCCCCAGGACTGCGAGCTGGTGAAGCGTTTTCGCCAGGCCGGACTGGTGTTCGTCGGCAAGACCAACGCCCCGGAGTTCGGCATTCTGCCCACCACCGAAGGCGCCTTCTACGGCCCGGCGCGCAACCCGTGGAACCTGGAATATTCCACCGGCGGCTCCAGTGGTGGCGCGGCCGCCGCGGTGGCCACCGGCATGGTTCCGGCGGCCCACGGCAACGACGGCGGCGGCTCGATTCGCATTCCCGCGTCCTGCTGCGGCCTGGTCGGTCTCAAGCCGACCCGGGCGCGCAACTCCCTGGCCCCGGACTTCGGCGAGCTGCTCAGCGGCCTGCTGGACGAACATGTGCTGACCCGCAGCGTGCGCGACAGCGCCGCCCTGCTCGACGCCACCCACGGCGTGGTACCGGGCGACCCGTACCGCGCGCCGCCCATGCAGGGGCGTTTTCTCGACCAGCTCGGCCGCGAACCGGGGCGCCTGCGCATCGCCTTTTCCAGCACCGACCCGGCCGGGCGGCCGCTGCACCCCGACTGCATCGCGGCGGTGGAAAGCACCGGGCGCCTGCTCGAATCCCTCGGCCACCATGTGGAAGAAGCCGCGCCGCAGCTGGACCTGCAAAGTTTTGCCGAAGCCTTCAGCGCCCTGTGGTTCTCCGGCATTGCCTTCGCCGTGGAACTGATGAGCCTGCAACTGGGACGCGGCCCGTTGCCCGGCGAGCTGGAAAACCTGACCCAGGCCGTGCATCAACGCGGCCTCGGTGTGAGTGCGGTGGAGTACCAGATGTCCGAGCTGGTGTTGCAGCAGGTGGGCCGGGAAATGGCGCGTTTCCATCAGACCTACGATTGCTGGCTGACCCCGACCCTGGCCCGACCACCGCTGCGCAATGGGGTGGTGGATATCCATTCCAGCGACCTGGAAAACACCTACGGCCCGCTGATCGACTACAGCCCCTTCACCGCCATCCACAACGCCTCGGGACAACCGGCGATTTCCCTGCCGCTGCACTGGAACGCCGAGGGCCTGCCGATCGGCCTGATGCTCAGCGCGGCCTTTGGCGAAGAAGGCCTGTTATTCCGCCTGGCCGGCCAGCTGGAACAGGCACGGCCATGGAAGGACCGGCGGCCGCAGCTGTTCATGCAGCACAGCCCCCACGAAGCGGTTATCGGCTAAGGAGAGCAGCACCCATGCGCACGCTGGACACCTCGACCGCCCCGCCTTATTGCCCTACCGGTTCAGACCAGGAACAGCGCCTGCCGGGGGCCATCCCCTGGCCCACCGATGGCCTGAACCGCGAGCAACTGGCGCGTTATGGCAAGGAGCTGATTCGCCAGACCCTGCCCTTCACCGTGGAAAACCGCCGCCTGAGCTGGTGGCATTTCTACTCGACGCTGCTGGTGATCGGGCTGTTCGGCGCGGCCGTGGCCATGCCGCTGTGGTGGCCGCTGCGCCTGGCGTGCAGCGTGCTGCTGGGCTTGTCCCTGGTGCGCATGTTCGTGCTCTACCACGACTACATGCACGGCGCGATCCTCAAGGGCTCGCGCTTCGCGGAGCTGTTCTTCAAAACCTTCGGCCTGCTGCTGATGGCCCCGCCGACGCAGTGGAAGCAGTCCCACGACTACCACCACGGCCACAGCTGCCAGTACGTCGGCGCCGAAAAAAACCGCCTGCCGCTGCTGTCCACCCACACCGATCTGGGCACCTTTCCCCTGCTGTCCACCGAGGAATATGCCCGGGCCGGGCGCCTCAAGCGCTTGCGCTACCACATCGCCCGGCACCCGCTGATGATCCTCCTGGCGTCATTCAGCATCTTCATTTTCAGCATCTGCCTGGTGTCGCTGATCACCCAGCCGCGACACCGACTCTGGTCGCTACTGGCCCTGGCGCTGAACCTGGCGAGCGCCGTCGCCCTGGCGCTGCTGGCGCCGGACATCCTGCTGTACGGGGTGCTGATCCCCAGCCTGTCCGGCTCGGCGCTGGGCGCCTACATGTTCTACTGCCAGCACAACTTCCCCGGCGTGCGTTACCCCGCGCGCGGCGACTGGGACTACGCCGCCACCGCGGTGTTCTCCTCCAGCTACATGCGCACCGGCCCGCTGATGGCCTGGTTCACCGCCAATATCGGCTACCACCATGTGCATCACGCCAACTCGGGCATCCCCTTCTACCGCCTGCCGGAAGCCATGGCGGCGATCCCGGCGTTGCAATCCCCCATCACCACCTCGCTGCACCCGCGGGATATCTACCGCTGCCTGCGGCTCAAGCTGTGGGACCCGGCGCGCCAGCGCATGGTCTCGTTCGCCGAGTTTCACCAGCAGGCGCAACGCTGAAGGAAATGCGGCAGAAGCGTTGCCCAGCGAACGCTCGCCAAGGATGATCGGCGCCGGAATTTTCCCGCCGATCGTGGGTCAGTAGAGCCACGCCTTTTCGCACCGGTCCGTTGGTCCGTGACAATGGGGCCTCGGTCCCATAAATTAGGCGCCCTGAAAAGGCCCGGTGCTTTTCTAGCCTCATTTCCAGTTAAACGAAGTAGTGAAATATCAATGTCCGATTCCAATACAGAAGAATCCGTAAACGCCTTGTCGTCCAAAGCGGAATACGAAAACGCCATCAATCTTTCACAGCACGTCTCCCAGGCCAAGACCATCAGCGAGATGGTCCTCGATGCTTTCCAGTCCACCAAGGAAAGCGACCAGATCCGCGAACTGCGCGCCGAGATCCGCCAGGCGCACGACCGCTTCGACGACGATCGCGCCTATGAACTCATGGGCCAGCTCAAACAGCTCAAGGACGCCGAGGCCGCCGACAGCGCCGCCCTCGAAGACCTGAGCAGCAAGTTCCCGATCAGCCGCATCCTGTCCAGCTACAAGGACGACCCGAGCTTCCAGGAGCTGGTCTACGGCCTGGCGCTGAAAGTGCTGAACCAGACCCACCAGGCCATCAGCAGCCCAGGCGGCGGCAAAAGCAAGGCGCGGCCGAAGAAGGAAATGGAAGTGTTCGCCATCAGCAAGGACGGCATCAGCGTCACCCTGCCGATCCGCCCGCGCTCCAAGGCCAACGTCGACCGTGAAGTCTTCGAGTTCCTCGGTTTCGCCTTTGTCGGCGAAGGCGACGAGGCGGAACTGGAAAGCGAAGTGTTCTTCGACAAGGACGGCAACGAACAGCCGGCCACCCGCAAGAACATCGTCACCGCGATCCAGCAGCAGACCGCGTTCGAAGGCTACAGCGCTCTACAACAGCAGTAAGCCGTACCCGCGAGCTGGCTCGCGCAGGTGGCGAATCGCGCAGCAGCGCAGCACGCCCCTCAGCGGCCGGCTCCTACGAATGAAAGGCCGGGGCCCCTCAGTTGCCCCGGTAATCGGCGATGGGATACATCGCGCACAAAGCCTCGGTCTGCAGACGGAACTGTTCCTGCAACTCAGGTTCCAGGCGGTACTTCTGCTCGCTGAGGGGCGTCACCTTGTCCAGTATCCGGCAAACCAGATCGACCACTTCACGACACCCCATAGGATCGATGTAGCGTTGGGCGATGGAACCCGTGCCGATGCACAAGCCATTGGCGACGAATGAGGATCGGGTTTCCCCCAGTGCGCGGTTCTTGCTCACCATGATGCCGCATCGCTCCAGTGCCGAGGCGGCGATCGAACCGCTGATGCCCCCCCGCAACCTGAGCAGAATCGTGTGGTTCTCCGTCCCCCCGCCCACGACCTCGTAGTCCTGCGCCATGAATGCGCTGGCCATCGCATCGGCCGTGCTGCGAATCCGCCCCATGTAGGCGTCGAACTCCGGGGACATCGCGTAGCCCAGCGCAGCGGCCTTGGCAGCGATCATGTTGACCGCCGGCGAGCCCTGCATCCTGGGGAATACCGCTCGCTCAAGGACACGGCTGAAGCTCCCCCTCAGGCCGGGAACCTTGGTGTCGGCGTCCCGGCCGGAAAGGATGAGGCCGCCACGAGGCCCCGCGAGTTGCTTGTGGGTACAGGCGGTGGTGACATGCGCCACGTCGATCGGGCTCGGATGCCGTCCCGTTGCGACCAGCCCGGCGATATAGGAGATATCCGCCAGCAGGATGGCCCCGGCCTCATCGGCAATGGCGCGAAAGCGTTGAAAATCCACGACCCGGGAATAGGCGGTCGCCCCGCAGATGATGATGCGCGGACGATGGGCGAGCGCCAGGTGGCGTACCTCTGCGTAATCGATCACGCCCTGCGCTGTGGTGCCGTAGCGGATCGCCTTGTAGTGGGTGCCGGTGAATGCGACAGGGCTGCCGTGGGTCAGATGCCCGCCATGATCGAGGGCCATGCCGAGAATGGTGTCCCCAGGCTCGAGCAGGGCAGCCAGCACCTGGTAGTTGGCGTTCGAGGCGGAGTGCGACTGTACGCTGGCATACTGCGCCCCGAACAACTCCCGCGCCCTACGAATCGCCAGAGACTCGACCAGATCGACGTTCTCGCAACCAACCTGATGGCGCTTGCCTGGTGCGCCCTCGGCGGTGACGTTGACCAGTGCCGAGGCAGACGCCGCGAGGATTCGCGGGTTGGCCGCGCAGGAAGATGAAACCAGGGACAGCGTGCGGTGTTGACGCGTGACTTCAGCGTCCAGGATCCCAGCCAGTTCGGTGTCTTCTGCTCGCAGATCCGCCAGACCTTGTCGCAGCAGGTCGGCCTGGTTCCTGAGGAGTTCTGTATAAGCTGCCATCGTTCGGTGTTCCTTCCTTGTCATTTGCGTGCCACGAACGACAGCACGCTTCCTGGTTTAACGTTCGCGAGCAGCCAATTAATCAAAAAATTAAACATTTTCCAAATAAAATGCTTCTTTTCCGAGGAGCGGGAAGGAACAGCAGATTGGCGTTGCGCCTGAATGTTCGCCCTTCAAGGCGATGGCACCGAGCATTTCGGGGCTTTATTGTCATGACTGGGACATGCAACACTTGCCCCCCGCGGTGCCCCGGTCCGAACCCTCCCAAGGATTCCGGGCGCCCTATACCGACAGCAAAATATTCCAGGATGGATGCAGGCTGGCTAAAGGAGCACTAGCGAGTTGGTACCGACCACGAAAGAAGCCGACAAGCTCTTGCCGCATCAATCCGACTGTTCTCACTTTTGACGTCGAGCAGTTGAATGTCATGCAAGCCACGCCCTCTATGAAAGACTCTATGCGTGGCGACTATAAGGAAATGGTGAGCATTTGATGCACAGAAGAGAAAGAACAGAGTATTTGAAGAGCAATATCAAATACCTGATAAAAAGCCGCGGCGAGACGCAACTGTCTTTATGCAATGCCAGCGGCCTGACCAGAACGACCATCTACAACATTCTGGAAGGCAAGGTCAGCAACGTACAGCAATCCACCATTCGCAAAATCTCCGACTTCTTCGGTGTCTCCTACGAAGAAATGGAAAGCGTCGATTTTGAAGAGAAGGAGATCATCGACAGCAGTATTTCCCCACAAGGAAACATGAACCCGGCGGCGGTTCCGATCCTCAAGGAGAGCCTGCTGATGGTCAACATGGACAAACGGATTGGCGAACTGGCCATACTTTACCCATTGACCTATTACTTCGGCGCATCCTACAACTTGATAGCAGTGCTGCTCGAGAATGAGATCAATGGCCTGTACGGAGTCGGCGACCTGTTGATCATTCAAAAGGGAACGTCGAGCGACGACAAGGAAAAACTGGTCTACGACAGACAGACAAAAAAGCTGTTCATCATCAATGAACCATGCTCCGACTCAGACCAGATATGGGTGGTGGGTGACATCATCGAGGAGCGATTCAATGACAGCGTATGAAGGCGAACTCGAGAACAGCAAATATAAACTTCTGGGTTTTGAAAACAACAAAAGCCTGGCCGTGATCATGATCATCGCCACAGGCAAAGTCATAAAGATCAAACTGAGCGAAGTGCTCAACAGCGAAATAATGGACAATCTGAACAAAATGGAAGTTAAAAATATTTACAAGAAGTTCTACTCCCAAGGAGGAGCGCTGACCGCCTACGACCTGAGTGACCGCAACGAAAGCTCATGGATGATTTATATCATCCTCAACTTGCTGCTCTTTACCTTCTATATATTCACCAGCATTGCCGCTACCAAACCCATTTATCTTGAATCCCTTGGCATCATTATCACTCCGGGCACCTTTCTTTACCCTCTGACATTCTTGATCGTTGACCTGTTGAACGAGAACTTCGGACTCAGGCTGGCAAGAAAAGCGATTTTCTTTGCCTTTGCCAGCAACGCCATGATTATCATCCTGCTCTATGGCTCGACCTTTCTCCCCGGCCTGCCAGGCTGGAAGCTCGACACCCCGTACAACGACGTGATCATTCATGTGTCATCCGTTCTGGTGGCGTCCTCTGTGTCTTTCCTGGTTTCCGAGAACATAAACTCCTACTTGCTGTGCAAGATAAAAGAGCTGACGAATTCCAGGTTCCTGTTCCTGCGGATATTCTTGAGTACGCTGTTCGCGGTCATTATCGACAGCTTCGTGTTTTGCTACATTGCCTTTTATGGCTCGATGCAAAACAACGACATCCTGAACATGATTTATGTGCAGATCGCGATCAAGGTGTGCTTTGCCTTCTTCAATATCTTGCCTGCCTATGGAGCAAGATCGCTGTTCAAGAGATACATGACGGACAGCCCAACAAAATAGTACAGCCCCTATTGTCTCAAGCTGATGGATTCAACACTCATCCGGCAGGTGGATGCAGTGTTGAAATCCATTGGCATGCTGTCGTTCAAGCCTTCATTGCAAATTCATCTTGCTTTTCAAGCTATCCATGACTGCTGTCTTGTTCCCCAGATAATCATTCAGCCCTCTGCCACGAAGATTGCAGGCATCGCAATTGGCACAACCGCTGCCAATCACGCCGTTGTAGCAGGTCAGGGTCTGCTCGCGAATCAGGCTCAACTGATTGTGATAATCCGCCAGGGCCCAAGTTTCTGACTTGTTCAGCCACATCAGTGGCGTATCAAGACGCAGGCGGTATTCCATGCCCAACTCGACGGCCTTGTTCAGGGCCTTCACAAACTCGTCACGGCAATCGGGATAACCAGAGAAGTCGGTTTCACACACCCCCGTAATGACTGTTTCAGCCTTTACCTGGTAGGCATAGATAGAGGCCAGGGTCAGAAACAGAATGTTCCGTCCCGGCACGAAAGTGCTGGGCAGGCTTTCGCCTGAACTGTTCACCGTCGGAACCGGAATATTGTCCCGAGTGAGACTGCTGATCGCCAACTCATTGAGCAACGAAGCATCCAGCACTTTGTGGACTGTCGCCCCCAACTGCTTCGCGAGCTGCTGCGCCACTTCTATTTCTGCGCGGTGGCGCTGGCCGTAATCAAAGGTAATACAGTGCACTTCATCATAGAGCGGCAATGCGTGGATCAGACAGGTCGTCGAGTCCTGCCCGCCACTGAATACGACAACGGCTTTTTTCTTCATTAATCTGCTTCCTGCATGAGTAAAGTCATTTGAATATTTAAACAGCCCACTGACTGACACTCAATAAAAAGCCCCGCGCTTCTCTCGAAGGCGGGGCTTTTTTACAGCCTTTGCAGCTTATGGCGCGTAGGTCAGCAGCAGCTCGCTCGGCACCTTGAAATCCAGGGACATCATCACGCTCAGCGCGGTGATGGTGAAGATCGAGAACACGAACAGCTTGCGGGCCCAGACGGTGTCGTCCACCGCCTTGTAGCCGGTCCAGGCCATGTACAGCCAGTACATGCCCATCGCGGCCGCGACGGCCAGGTAGCTCATGCCGGCATAACCGCTGAAGGTCAGCATCAGGGTCGCCACCAGGAACGCCAGGATGTAGAGCAGGATGTGCTTCTTGGCCACCAGGATGCCGCGCTTCACTGGCAGCACCGGAATCGATGCGGCCAGGTAATCGTTGAAGCGGAAGATCGCGATGGCGTAGGAATGCGGCATCTGCCACAGGCTGAACATCACCAGCAGGGTCAGCGCGGCCATGTCGAAGCTGTTGCTCACCGCCACGTAACCGATCACCGGCGGCATCGCCCCCGACAGGCTGCCCACCAGCGTGCCGTGCACCGACTTGCGCTTGAGGTACAGGCTGTAGAAGCCGACGTAGATGACGAAGCCGATCACGGCGAACAGCGCCGCCAGCGGATTGGCCACCTTGTACAACAACGCAACGCCGGCGACACCCAGGATGGTCGCGTAGACCAGTGCCACTTTCAGGGAGATCAGGCCCTGAACCAGCACGCGGTTCTTGGTGCGCTCCATCTTCAGGTCGATGTCGCGGTCGATGCAGTTGTTGAACACGCAACCGGAAGCTACCACCAGGGACGTGCCGATCATCGCGGCCAGGAAGATGGCCAGATCGACATGTCCCTTGGAGGCCAGGAAAAAACCGCCCGCCACAGAAAGCACGTTACCGAAAATGATCCCCGGTTTGGTGATTTGGATAAAGTGCTTGAGCGACATCGGGTCTTACCTCACTTCGCCATCATGTAGGTGTGGATGCTGAACATGATCCACAACGACAGACCAACCAGCAGGACGATCACCAGGGCAGCGAAGACGAACGCAATCACGTTGTTACGCTGGGCCTCGGAGCGGTCCAGGTGCAGGAAGTACACCAGGTGAACCAGGACCTGGATCACCGCGAAGGCGAGCACGATCATCAGGGTGATGGATTTCGGCAGGGTCGGGTACATCACCAGGCCGAACGGGATGATCGTCAGGATCACCGACAGGATGAAGCCGATGGCGTACGACTTTACGCTGCCGTGGCCAGCATCATGGCTGTCATGGGAGTGTGCATTAGCCATTACATAGTCCCCATCAGGTAAACAACGGTGAAGACGCAGATCCAGACCACGTCCAGGAAGTGCCAGAACAGGCTCAGGCAGCTCAGGCGGGTCTTGTTGGTTGCGGTCAGGCCGTGCTTGTTGACCTGATACATCATGATCGCCATCCAGATCAGGCCCGCGGTCACGTGCAGACCGTGGGTGCCGACCAGGGTGAAGAACCCGGACAGGAAGCCTGAGCGGCTAGGGCCGTAGCCTTCGGAGATCAGCAGGTGGAACTCGTTGATCTCCATGCCGATGAAGCCCAGGCCGAACAGGAAGGTCAGGGCCAGCCAGCCTAGGACCTGCTTCTTGTTACCCCGGAAGAACGCCAGCATGGCGAAGCCGTAGGTGATCGAACTGAACAGCAGCAAGGCGGTTTCGCCGAGCACGTAAGGCAGTTCGAAGATGTCGTGGCCCGACGGGCCACCCGCTACGTTGTTTACCAGTACCGCGTACACCGCGAAGATCGACGCGAACAGAATGCAGTCGGTCATCAGGTAGAGCCAGAAACCGTATACGGTCATCTCGCCCGAGTCGTGGTGATGGTCATCGTGCCCATGGTCATCGACATGGGTGTGTCCAGCATTGGTCACTAAGTTCGACATGGTTTAAGCCTGTTCCAACGAGGTTTCTACACGGTTGGCCGGGATCTTCTTCTCGGCTACCAGGCGAGCGTGCTGCTCGGCTTCGATGCGTTCGATCACGTCGACCGGCACCATGTAGCCTTGATCATCACGAGCCGCGTGGATCACGAAATAGATCACGGTACCGGCCAGGCTAGCGATCGCCAGCCACCAGATGTGCCAGATCATCGCGAAACCGAAGACGGTCAGCAGAGCACCCATCACCAGGCCGGTGGCGGTGTTGTTCGGCATGTGGATCGGCTCGTAGCGAGCAGGCTTCTGGTACGCGGTACCGTTTTCCTTGGCTTCGGTGAACGGGTCGATGCCATTGGCCTTCGGCAGTACGGCGAAGTTGTAGAAGGGTGGTGGCGACGAAGTCGACCATTCCAGGGTGTGGGCATTCCATGGGTCGCCGGACACGCACTGGTTCTGCTTGCGATCGCGCACGCTGACGTACAGCTGGATCAGCTGGCAGGCGATACCGATGGCGATCATCACCGCACCGAACATGGCGACGTACAGGTACGGCACCCACTCAGGGTTGGTAGTGGCGTTCAGACGACGGGTCATGCCCATGAAGCCCAGTGCATAGAGCGGCATGAACGCAACGAAGAAGCCCGAGATCCAGAACCAGAATGCAGCCTTGCCCCAGCCTTCGTGCAGCTTGAAGCCGAACGCTTTCGGGAAGTAGAAGCTGAAACCAGCGATGTAGCCGAATACAGCACCACCGATGATCACGTTGTGGAAGTGCGCGATCACGAACAGGCTGTTGTGCAGGACGAAGTCGGCACCCGGGATGGCCAGCAGTACGCCGGTCATGCCGCCGATGGCGAAGGTCACCATGAAGCCCAGGGTCCACAGAACCTGGCTGGTGATACGCAGACGGCCGTGGTAGATGGTGAACAGCCAGTTGAACAGCTTCACCCCCGTCGGGATGGAAATCAGCATGGTCGCCAGGCCGAAGAAGGCGTTGACGCTGGCACCCGACCCCATGGTGAAGAAGTGGTGCAGCCAGACCATGAAGCCCAGTACCGAGATCGCGCCGGAAGCGTAGATCATCGAGTGGTGGCCGAACAGACGCTTGCCCGAGAAGGTCGAGATGACTTCGGAGAAGATACCGAACGCCGGCAGGATCAGGATGTACACCTCAGGGTGACCCCAAGCCCAGAACAGGTTCACGTACATCATTGGATTGCCACCAAGTTCATTGGTGAAAATGTGGAAATCCATGTAACGGTCGAGAGTCAGCAGTGCCAGGGTAGCGGTCAGGATCGGGAACGAAGCCACGATCAGCACGTTGGCCCAGGTGCAGGTCCAGGTGAAGATCGGCATGTCCATCATCTTCATGCCCGGGGTACGCATTTTCAGCACGGTGGCCAGGAAGTTGACCCCCGTCAGCGTCGTCCCTAGCCCGGATAGCTGTAGCGCCCAGATGTAGTAGTCGACACCCACGCCCGGACTGTATTGCAGGCCCGACAGCGGCGGATACGCAACCCAGCCGGTCTTGGCGAATTCGCCGACGCCCAGGGACAGGTTGATCAGCACGACGCCGGAAACCAGCAGCCAGAAGCTCAGGGAGTTGAGGAACGGATAGGCAACGTCACGCGCGCCGATCTGCAGCGGCACTGCAAGGTTCATCAGGCCGGTGAAGAATGGCATCGCCATGAAGATGATCATGATCACACCGTGGGCGGTGAAGATCTGGTCATAGTGTTCAGGAGGCAGGTAGCCCGGGGAACCCTCGGTGGCCATGGCCAACTGGGTACGCATCATGATCGCGTCGGCAAAACCGCGCAGGAGCATGACCATGGCGACGATGATGTACATCACGCCGATTTTCTTGTGGTCGACCGAAGTCAGCCATTCGGTCCACAGGTAGGACCACTTCTTGAAGTAGGTGATACCCGCGACAAGCGCCAGACCACCGAGGATGATCATGGCAACGGTCACCATGACAATCGGCTCGTGGAACGGTATCGCGTCCAGACTTAATTTACCAAACATCGTTTACTCCTCTGCCCCAGCAGCTGAATGCGAGCCCATGTCAGTCCCTTCCACAGCGGCCACTTCTTTCTTCTCGTGCTTGACCGGCTTGCCTGGTTTCATGCCTTCATACTTGTCGACAATTTTCTGAAACAGGTCCGGCGTGTACGAGGAGTACAGCGCGACAGGGTTGTTCTGGCTTGGTTTGGCAAGGGCTTCGTATTCAGCTTGATCAAGCTGTTTAGGTGCGGCCTTGACTTCGGCTACCCAGGCGTCGAAATCTTCCTGGCTCGTCGAGATCGCTTTGAATTTCATGCCGGTGAAGCCAGCGCCGCTGTAGTTAGCGGAGATGCCTTCCATTTCAGCTTTCTGGTTGGCGATCAGGTGCAGCTTGGTCTGCATGCCTGCCATCGCGTAGATCTGGCCGCCCAGGGCAGGGATGAAGAACGAGTTCATCACAGCGTCGGAGGTGATCTTGAAGTTCAGCGGAGTGTGCTCCGGGAACCGGATCTGGTTAACAGTGGCGATACCCTGGTCCGGGTAGATGAACAGCCACTTCCAGTCCAGCGCGACCACTTCGATGTTGATCGGCTTGACGTCGGATTCCAGCGGACGATACGGGTCCAGCGCGTGGGTGGACTTGTAGGTCACATAACCCAGGGCAATGATGATGAGGATCGGGACCAGCCACACCGCGATTTCGATCTTGGTGGAGTGCGACCACTTGGGCGCGTAGGTCGCGTTGGTGTTGGACGCGCGATATTTCCAGGCGAACGCGAAGGTCATCACGATCACCGGAATCACGACCAGCAGCATCAGCAGGGTGGCGGTGATGATCAGGTTTCGTTCATCCAGACCGACCTGTCCTTTCGGGTCGAGCAAGGTCCACTTGCAGCCTCCCAGCATTAACATCATGCCAAGCAGCGGCAAAAAGCCTAGTAATCGGGGGTACCTGTTTTTACTCATCTCACGACCTCTAAAGCAGCTTGCGCAATGCAGTTGGGTTTTGATCGCCAACACTTCACCGTGCCAAGGGTTGGCATTTTTTCTTCGATTGAATAAGGGCCTGCCCGGCGCGTTACGCGCTGTTTGACAAATCCTGGGCTAGCAGTGAGTTCTTATTCGAATTCGTGGTCAAAGGCCTTGTTACAGACCAATTCCATTTGGTGCGGATATTTGGAAGGTGCCGACACCTGGGGTCGCATGGAGCGTCCAACGCCCCTCGACCGCCGCCGTAAGCTCAGGGGTGAGCAGCGCCGGAAATTCAGTGCGGGCGATTGTAGATATGTAGCGTTTTATAAACCATGTCTTATCCCGAAATAATTTTTATCGGTTCGCGCAACAATGCGTGGCGATTATTGCAACGGGTCGCGATCATATCGATATTCATTCGCAATAAAAAGCCCTAAAAACGCCTTCCCGCCAGGTCGAAAAAGGGGCCTTCCACCAGCGGAAAATCCACCGACGGCATCGCGCTATCCCTTGTAAAACGAGGGCTGAAACGATTTATTTAGATAGCCGGCTATGGGTGTTTTGCGGTTCACCACGCCGACACGAACTGACAGACTTTTTTCGCTCCTGGTGCAAGAAAAATCGTCTCGACGTCATCTGCTGAAACACAGCTGCGACACCTCCATGTGACAACATGTCGCACTTTTATCGCGCATCCGATTGCCCCATATCAGGCCCCTTTCGCACATTGTCCTACACGCAAAAAAGCCCCGCTCCCGAACATCGGGAGCGGGGCTTTTTTTGCGCCGGATCAGGCGCTTTTGCGACGGTTACGAATGATGCCCAGCGGCACCAGCACCAGGGTCAGCACAAAGGCCACCAGTGCCCATTGCGCCAGGGACAGGCCCAGCACCGGCGGGTACGGCGTGGAGCAGAAGCCATCGACCTGGAAGCCCAGGGGGAAGACGCTCGCCAGCGGCAGGCTGTCGACGATCGGCTGCAGCACATCGATGCCGCAGCTGACCGCGGGGTTGGCCTGGGTGTAGACGTGATGCCCCGCCACCCCCGCGCCGAACAGCGCGCTGATCATCACCAGGGCTTCCAGCAGGGTGAGGCTGCGACGACTGCGCATGGCCGCGCCGATGAAGGCGAAAATCGCGATCAGCAAAAACGCATAGCGCTGCAGGATACACAGCGGGCAAGGCGCCTCGCCCAGCACCACCTGCATGTACAACGCGCCGCCGATCAGCGCCAGGCAGATCACCCCCAGCAACACCAGAAAGCGTCGCTCGCGCCCCAAACGCAGTGTGTCGTCAGTCATCCTCAATTCCTTTCTGTCTGTGGCTCAACCCGACGGCAGCGTTTGCAACTGCTGCATCAGGCTGAGGTTGTCTTCGATATGCCAATTGGCCGTGATCCGGCCATCGGCGATCTGATAGATATCGGTTGCCCGGAAGTCTACACGCTGACCATGACCTTTGAGTGCATTGAAGGTCCCGCTGAAGTGCCCGCGAAAATGCAGGTGCACAACCACCCGATCCCCGGCCACTATCATCTGCTCGATTTCTGCGCTCAGGTCCGGCACCGCCGTGCGAAAGAACCGCGACGCCAGCAGCGGCCCGGTCGGGCCCTGGACCCGCCCCGCAGGCGGCGTCATATCGACGAAGTTCTCCGCCAGCGCGGCCTTGGCCAGGCTTTCATCGCCGCTGTTCCAGAAACTGCCGTAGCGCCGCGCGGCCAGCTCCATGGCTTCACGCTGGACCTTGGGCAGGCTCTGATCGACGATCAGGGTCTGCGCCTGGAGCAAGGCCGGCTCGGCGAAAACCAGAGGACTGGCGAGCAAGGTTGCGGCCAGGGTGATGCGGGGAATGGCTGAGAACTGCATGGGATGATCCTGATCAGTGCGAACGAGCGCCTATCATCAGCATCGGGGAATTAACGATAAACAGGTTAAGAACGGATTAACCTTTAAAGGATTTTTACGAGTGCGGCCCTTGTNCTGGCGGTCGCTACGCAACCGATCGCAGGCTGCGCCAGCGGCTACAGAGAAGCCAGCCTCCGGGCGGAGGCTGGCGCAGGTTTTTACTCCAGTGCCGCGGCCGGGCCGAAGAACTCGTAGCGGCTTTGTTTTTCCGGTACGCCCAGGGCCTTGAGGTGGCGCTTGATCGCCGCCATGAAGGCTTTCGGGCCGAGGAAGTAGGCGTCCAGGTCACGCTCCTGCGGCAACCATTCAGCCAGTTGCTCCTGGCTCAGCAGGCCGACCTTGTCCGCCACCGGGCTGACGCCGTCGTCTTCGGCATAGCAGTAGAAGCGCTTGAGTTGCGGATGACGCGCGGCCAGGCCGTCGACCCAATCGCGGAACGCATGCACCCCGCCGTTGCGCGCGCAGTGGATAAAGTGCACCGGACGCTGGCTGGCCAGGGCGGCCTCGAGCATCGGCAGGGTCGGCGTGATGCCAACGCCACCGCTGATCAGCACCAGTGGCTTGTCGCTGTCCGCCAGGGTGAATTCGCCCGCCGGCGGGAACAGCTGGATGCTGGCGCCAACCTGCATCTGGTCGTGCAAATAGTTGGAAGCGCGGCCACCGGCTTCGCGCTTGACGCTGATGCGGTACTGGCCGGCGTCGGACAGGGCCGACAGCGAGTAGTTGCGGCGGATTTCCTCGCCATCGAGGAACAGCTGCATGCCGATGTACTGACCTGGCTCGGCAGCGAGAATCGGGCCGTTATCCACAGGCTCGAAATAGAACGAGGTGATTTCCGCGCTCTCCTCCTCGCGACGGACCAGTTTGAACTCCCGCGCACCGCGCCAGCCGCCCGGGGCCTGGGCCTTCTGGTCGTAGATCGCGCCTTCGGCACCGATCAGGATGTCCGCCAGCTGGTTATAGGCCGCGCCCCAGGCGTTCATCACCGCCGGCGTGGCGATCTCTTCGCCCAGCACTTCGGAGATGGCGCGCAGCAGGCAGCTGCCGACGATCGGGTAATGCTCCGGCAGGATCTGCAGGGCCACGTGCTTGTTGATGATCTTCGCCACCAGGTCGCCCAACTGGTCGAGCTGGTCGATGTGCCGGGCGTACATCAATACGCCGTTGGCCAAGGCCCGTGGCTGGTCGCCGCTGGCCTGGTGCGCCTGGTTGAACAGCGGACGCACTTGCGGATACTCGGAGAGCATCATCCGGTAGAAGTGGGTGATCAGGGCTTCGCCACCGCTTTCCAGCAGCGGAACGGTGGATTTGATGATGGCACGATCTTCGACGCTAAGCATAGGTACTACTCCTGAGCTTTATGACTTCTTGCAGGTTGCCCTTTACCTATCAGTTTTCGTGCCAAGAATAAAAACCATATAAATCAATAAGTTAAAATACTTGTAGTCATATCGACAAAGCAGCATTTATAGTCATTAAGACCATACGGAGTCATTATGACCGCAAAATCCCTGCTCACTGCCTTGTTGCCCCTGGTCTCCGACCTGTCCCGCGAACTGCCCGAAGGCGAGCGCTACCGCCGCCTGCTGGAAGCCATGCGCGCCCTGCTGCCCTGCGACGCCGCCGCGCTGCTACGCCTGGATGGCGAATGGCTGGTGCCGCTGGCGGTGGACGGCCTGAGCACCGACACCCTGGGCCGGCGTTTCAAGGTCAGCGAACACCCGCGTTTTGCCGCCCTGCTCAGCCATCCCGGCCCTACCCGCTTCGCCAGCGACAGCGACTTGCCGGACCCTTACGACGGCCTGGTGGACGGCCTGCATGAACACCTGGAAGTCCACGACTGCATGGGCTGCCCGCTGTTTATCGACGAGCGTCCCTGGGGCCTGCTGACCCTGGATGCCCTCGACCCACAGAGCTTCGAACCGATCGAACTGGATGCCCTGCAGGCCTTCGCCAGCCTGGCGGCGGCCACCGTCAACGCTGCCGAGCGCATCGAGCGCCTGGCCCTGCGCGCCGAAGACGAACACCAGCGCGCCGAGGTCTATCGCCAGGCCAGCGGCCAGAACCGCGAGATGATCGGCCAGAGCAAGGCCCACAAGCGCCTGCTGGAGGAAATCGGCCTGGTCGGCGGCAGCGACCTGACGGTGCTGATCACCGGCGAAACCGGGGTCGGCAAGGAACTGGTGGCCCAGGCCATCCACGCCGCCTCGCCCCGGGCCGACAAGCCGCTGATCAGCCTCAACTGCGCCGCCCTGCCCGACACCCTGGTGGAAAGCGAACTGTTCGGCCATGTGCGAGGCGCCTTTACCGGCGCCACCAACGACCGCCGCGGCAAATTCGAGCTGGCCAATGGCGGCACGCTGTTTCTCGACGAAGTGGGCGAGTTGTCGCTGACCGTCCAGGCCAAGCTGCTGCGCGTGCTGCAAAGCGGCCAGCTGCAACGCCTGGGTTCGGACCAGGAACATCAGGTCGACGTGCGGTTGATCGCTGCCACCAACCGCGACCTGGCCGAAGAAGTGCGCAGCGGCCGTTATCGCGCGGACTTCTACCACCGCCTCAGCGTTTACCCACTGCTGGTGCCGGCCCTGCGCGACCGCGGCCGTGACGTATTGCTGCTCAGCGGCTACTTCCTCGAGCAGAATCGCTCGCGCATGGGCCTGGGCAGCCTGCGCCTGACCAGCGATGCCCAGGCGGCGCTGCTGGCCTATGCCTGGCCGGGCAACGTCCGTGAGCTGGAACACCTGATCGGCCGCAGCGCCCTCAAGGCCCTGGGCAACTGCCGCGAACGGCCGAAGATCCTCAGCCTGAGCGCCGCCGACCTGGACCTGCCGGACGCCTCGGCACCGACCGCGCCCCAGGCCCCGGCCCCAACAGAGCTGGCAGACAACCCAGGCATCGGCGATCTGCGCCAGGCCACCGAAAACTACCAGCGCCAACTGATCAGCACCTGCCTTGAACGCCACCAGCACAACTGGGCCAGCGCCGCCCGCGAGCTGGGCCTGGACCGCGCCAACCTGGGGCGCATGGCCAAGCGCCTGGGACTGAAATAAACAGCGCGAACCTTGTAGGAGCGAGCTTGCTCGCGATGCGCTAGCGAACTCACAAACGGCCTTCGGCCTATCGCGAGCAAGCTCGCTACTACAATTGTCGCAATACCGCGTGCGTTGATCCGCAAACCGACAAAGCCGCTAAAGCCAGCCCTCCACGCGTCGATAACCCGTTATCGCTCGCTGTTCGCGGCCCATGGCGCGAACCACCTTTTTTCCACAGAAGGTTTTTATGTCTTCCAACAAAGCCCGCGCAGATTCTCTTTCGCTTCTGCTGTTCACCTTGCGCAGCGGCAAGCTGATGGCAATCAACCTGCTCAAAGTCAGTGAAATCATCCCCTGCCCGCCGCTGACCAAACTGCCGGAATCGCACCCGCACGTGAAAGGCATCGCCACCCTGCGCGGCAATTCGCTGTCGGTCATCGACCTGAGCCGGGCCATCGGCGAACGGCCGCTGGAAGACCCGGAGGGCGGCTGCCTGATCGTCACCGACGTCAGCCGCTCCAAGCAGGGCCTGCATGTGCAGGCGGTGAGCAAGATCGTGCATTGCCTGACCACCGATATCCGTCCACCGCCCTACGGCTCCGGCGGGGTCAAGTCCTATATCACCGGGGTCACCCAGGTCGACGGCACCCTGGTGCAAGTGCTGGACATCGAGAAAGTCATCCACGGCATCGCCCCGGCGCAGATCGAAACCGCGCCGACCGAGCTGAGCATGGAAGACGCCGAACTGCTGGGTAACGCGCGGATCCTGGTGGTCGACGACAGCCAGGTGGCCCTGCAGCAGTCGGTGCATACCCTGCGCAACCTCGGCCTGCAATGCCACACCGCGCGCAGCGCCAAGGAGGCCATCGACTGCCTGCTGGACCTGCAAGGCACCGCCCAGGAGATCAACCTGATCGTATCGGACATCGAGATGTCGGAGATGGACGGCTACGCCCTGACCCGCACCCTGCGCGAGACTCCGGACTTCGCCCATCTTTATGTCTTGCTGCATACCTCGCTGGACAGCGCCATGAATGCGGAAAAGGCCCGCCTGGCCGGGGCCAACGCGGTGCTGACCAAGTTCTCCTCGCCGGACCTGACCCGCTGCCTGATCGAAGCGGCCCGGCACATCGCCGCCCAGAGCGCCTGAGCCATGGCCGACAACTACTGCCTGCTGATGCGCCGCGACCTGACCGGGCAACCGGCGGCCGCCAGTTGGCCCGCCGCCTTCAGCCTCGACAGCTATCGGCCCGAGCTGGCCGAAGCGGTGCATGGCCTGATGCACCTCGGTTACCAGGACGGCGGCGGTCGCGTGCCGGAGCTGGACAGCTGGCGCCAACGTTTCGAAAGCGACGCCGAATACGACCCGCAACTGTGCCTGGTGGCCCAGGATGCCGAGGGCGTCGTCGGGGTGATCCAGTGCTGGACCAGCGCCTATATCAAGGATCTGGTGGTGCATCCGCGGGCCCGCGGCCAGGGCCTGGGCCGGGCCTTGCTGCTGCAGGCCTTCGAGGTTTTCCGCCAGCGCCGCGAAGCCTTTGTCGACCTGCGGGTGCTGGAAGACAACCAGCGCGCCCGCGGGCTGTACGACAGCGTCGGCATGCTGGTCATCCGTCGCGAACAGGTTCCCCACACGCCGCAGTAACACCTGTAGCCGCTGCCGCAGGCTGCGATAAGGTCCGCAGGACCTTCAGCGATTTCAAGATCGCCGCGGCCGTTCCGGCCGATCGCAGCCTTCGGCAGCGGCTACAGGGATATCAGATGTCCGCGATTTCCGGTGCCCTGCTGCTCCACTCGCAAACCACATGAAAAGCCGGTGACTGGCGCATAACTTGCTTCGAGAGCGCTATCCAGAGGGCGATGTGAGTCATTCCGTCGCCGCTTCCGCCTTTCGACTATGGCTGCCGGCTCAATGAATACTCGTTTTTCCTGCGTAGGCTGCGGCAAGTGCTGCAACGATCACCATGTTCCCCTGACCCTCGGCGAAGCCCGCCAGTGGGCGCTGGATGGCGGCCAGGTGATAGTGCTGGTGGAGGGGTTCCTGAGCAACGGCCTGGGGCTGCCGGCCCAGCAGCGCGAACACGCCGAACGGCGCTCCTGCGTGGTGCCCAGCGGCAATGCCCAGGCCCACGTGGCGATCACCTTCGCCGCCTACAACGTCGGCCCCTGCCGGAATCTTGACGAAGACCAGCTGTGCCGGATCTATGAGCGCCGGCCGCTGGTGTGCCGTATCTACCCGATGGAAATCAACCCGCACATCCCGCTCAACCCAGCGATCAAGGAATGCCCGCCCGAATCCTGGGAAAAAGGCCCGGAACTGATCGTCGGCAGTGAACTGGTAGACCTGGAACTGGCCGAACTGATCCAGCGCTCACGCCAGGCCGACCGCGACGATATCCACAGCAAACAAGCCATCTGCCAGCTGCTGGGCATTCACACCACCGCCCTCAAGGGCGACGGTTTCACCGCCTATCTGCCGGACATGGCCGCCCTCGCCGAAGCCATCGAGCGGGTCCAGGCGCAACCGCTGGCCGCGCCGGCCAGCGAGTGGCTGTTCCATGTCTCCGGTGCGGACATTGCCGGCCAGGTGCAGGACGCCGGCGCCCAGGTGGTGACCGAGGCGCCGCTGACCTACGCCTTCATTTCCCTGCGCGCGGCCTGATGTAGCCGCTGCCGCAGGCTGCGATCGACCGCGAAGCAGGCGCACGACCTTNGCCGAAGGCCTTCGGCCTTATCGCAGCCTGCGGCAGCGGCTACAAAAGCCCGGAATCAGCGCTTGCCCATCGAGCGACGAGTGCCGGGTGGAGCCGCGCCTGGGGTCTTGGTGTGGCCGTTGGTCACGCCGTTCTTGTACCAGGGTTGCTGGGCATTCTTGGCCTGGGCGAATTCGGACGGCTTGAACGGAAACTTGAACGGCGCGATCGCCGGTTTGCCTTCGCCAGGCGCGCTGGCGTCGTCGACCTGGTCGGCGCTGGGAGCGTCGGACACAGGCGGTTGTGCTGGGGTAGTCATGGAAGCTCCGGGGTGAAAGCAAAGACCGGGCCCGGGGAAGCGGGCCGCGAAGGCCGGCAGTATACCCGCGTTGCGGATCTTTGACCTGCCACAGCCGTCATGGGCCAGGGGCATCGGTCGGTCTTTGCTGACAGCGCTGTCAGGCAGGCGTCACCTTGCTGACCGGGTCGGCCGGCTATAAAGGGACCATCGATACTGGCCATCCTCCCGTCCCTCCTGCCCCCCGGCGCTGGCGTCCATGCGTAATCGAAAAACAACCCTTGTGCTCGCAGGCGTGCTCGCCGTTCTCGCCGCCGCTGGCCTGTGGCATCTGCTCAAGCCGCCCAGCGCCAAACTGGCGGCGCCGACCGCCGTGCCGGTGCGGGTGATCAGCGTTGCCCAGCGGGATGTGCCGCGGCATGTCAGCGGCATCGGCTCGGTGCTGTCGCTGCACAGCGTGGTGATCCGGCCCCAGGTCGACGGCATCCTCACCCGTTTGCTGGTCAAGGAAGGTCAACTGGTCAAGGCCGGCGACCTGCTGGCGACCATCGACGACCGCTCAATCCGCGCCAGTCTCGACCAGGCTCGGGCGCAACTGGCGGAAAACCAGGCGCAACTGCAGGTGGCCCAGGTCAACCTCAAGCGCTACAAGCTGCTGTCGGAGGACGATGGCGTCTCCAAGCAGACCTACGACCAGCAGCAAGCGCTGGTCAACCAGCTCAAGGCCAGTGCCCAGGGCAACCAGGCCGCCATCGACGCGGCGCAGGTGCAGCTGTCCTATACCCAGATCCGCTCGCCGGTGTCCGGCCGCGTCGGCATCCGCACCGTCGACGAAGGCAATTTCCTGCGCACCAGCGATACCCTGGGCCTGTTCTCGGTGACCCAGATCGACCCGATCGCAGTGGAGTTTTCCCTGCCGCAACAGATGCTGCCGACCTTGCAGGGGCTGCTGCTCGCCGAACACCCGGCGTCGGTGGACGCCTACCTGGGCGCCGATACCGACTCCGCCACAGGCGAGCGCCTGGGCGAAGGCCACCTGAGCCTGATCGACAACCAGATCGACACCAATACCGGGACCATCCGCGCCAAGGCCGAATTCAGCAATCCCGGGCAAAAGCTCTGGCCCGGCCAGCTGGTGACCATCAAGATCCGGACCGCCGTGGAAAAAGCCGCCCTGGTGGTGCCGCCCAGCGTGGTGCAGCGCGGCCTGGACAAGCACTTCGTGTATCGGGTCAAGGATGACAAGGTGGAAATCGTCCCGGTGCAGATGGTCTATCAGGACAGCGGCCAGAACATCATCAAGGGCGTGCAGGCCGGCGACCTGCTGGTGAGTGACGGCCAGTCGCGGCTCAAGGCCGGCTCGCGCATCGAAGTGCTCAGCGAACCGCCGCAACAGATCCAGGCCGCGAACACGGAGCCGCAGCCATGAAGGGCCACGGCTCGATCTCCGCCTGGTGCGTCGATCATCCGGTCGCCACCCTGCTGCTGACCTTCGCCCTGGTGCTGCTGGGTGCCATCGCCTTTCCCCGACTGCCCATAGCCCCGCTGCCGGAAGCCGAATTCCCGACCATCCAGGTCTCCGCGCAATTGCCCGGCGCCAGCCCGGAAACCATGGCCTCGTCGGTGGCCACGCCGCTGGAGGTGCAGTTCAGCGCCATCCCCGGCATGACCCAGATGACCTCCAGCAGCGCCCTGGGCTCGACCCTGCTGACCCTGCAATTCACCCTCGACAAGAGCATCGACACCGCCGCCCAGGAAGTGCAGGCGGCGATCAACACCGCCTCGGGCAAGCTGCCCAACGACATGCCGAGCCTGCCCACCTGGCGCAAGGTCAACCCGGCGGACAGCCCGGTGCTGATCCTCAGCATCAGCTCCACGCAGATGCCCGGCACCGAGCTCAGCGACTACGTGGAAACCCTGCTGGCCCGGCAGATCAGCCAGATCGACGGCGTCGGCCTGATCAACATCACCGGCCAGCAACGCCCGGCGATCCGCGTCCAGGCCTCGCCCGACCGGCTGGCGGCCATCGGCCTGACCCTGGCCGATATCCGCGTCGCCCTGCAGCAGGCCAGCCTCAACCTGGCCAAGGGCGCGCTGTATGGCGAGTCGAGCATCTCGACCCTGTCGACCAACGACCAGCTGTTCCATCCCGATGACTACGGCCAGTTGATCGTTTCCTACAAGAACGGCGCACCGGTACAGCTCAAGGATGTCGCCCGGGTCATCAGCGGCCCGGAAAACGCCTATGTACAGGCCTGGTCCAACGACCAGCCGGGACTCAACCTGGTGATCTTCCGCCAGCCGGGAGCCAACATCGTCGACACCGTGGACCGCATCCAGGCTGAACTGCCGCGCCTGCAAGCCATGCTGCCGGCCTCGGTGGACGTGACCGTGCTTTCGGACCGCACCAAGACCATCCGCGCCTCCTTGCACGAAGTGGAAATCACCCTGCTGATCGCGGTGCTGCTGGTGGTGGCGGTGATGGCGCTGTTCCTGCGCCAGCTGTCGGCGACGCTGATCGTCTCCAGCGTGCTCGGGGTGTCGCTAGTGGCCAGCTTCGCGCTGATGTATGTGATGGGCTTCAGCCTGAACAACCTGACCCTGGTGGCGATCGTGATCTCGGTGGGTTTCGTGGTCGACGACGCGATTGTCGTGGTGGAGAACATCCATCGCCATCTGGAGGCCGGCGACGGCATGCGCGAGGCGGCGATCAAGGGCGCCGGCGAAATCGGCTTCACCGTGGTGTCCATCAGCTTCTCGCTGATCGCCGCGTTCATCCCCCTGCTGTTCATGGGTGGCGTGGTCGGGCGGCTGTTCAAGGAGTTCGCCCTGACCGCCACTTCGACCATCCTGATTTCGGTGGTGGTGTCGCTGACCCTGGCGCCCACCCTGGCGGCGTTGTTCATGCGCGCCCCGACTCATCATCCCCATGATCGCCCTGGCTTCGGCGAACGCCTGCTGGCGCTCTACGAACGCGGGCTGCGCCGGGCCCTGGACCATCAGCGGCTGATGCTCGGCCTGTTCGGCCTGACCCTGGGCCTGGCCATCGCCGGCTATGTATTCATTCCCAAGGGCTTCTTCCCGGTGCAGGACACCGGCTTCGTGCTGGGCACCAGCGAAGCGGCGGCCGACATCTCCTACCCGGACATGGTGGCAAAACACCTGGCCCTGGCGAAGATCCTCGGCGCCGACCCGGCGGTGGAAACCTTCTCCCACTCGGTCGGCGTCACCGGCAACAACCAGACCATCGCCAACGGCCGCTTCTGGATCGCCCTCAAGGACCGCGGCCAGCGAGACGTTTCCGCCAGCCAGTTCATCGACCGCATTCGCCCGCAGATGGCCAAGGTCCCGGGCATCGTCCTGTACCTGCGGGCCGGCCAGGACATCAACCTCAGCTCCGGGCCGAGCCGCAGCCAGTACCAGTACGTGCTCAAGAGCAACGACGGGCCGACCCTCAACACCGGGACCCAGCGCCTGACGGAGAAACTGCGGGCCAACCCGGCCTTTCGCGACCTGTCCAACGACCTGCAACTGGGCGGCAGCATCACCCATATCAGCATCGACCGCAGCGCCGCGGCGCGTTTCGGCCTGACCGCCACCGATGTCGACGAAGCGCTCTACGACGCCTTCGGCCAGCGCCAGGTCAACGAGTTCCAGACCGAGACCAACCAGTACAACGTGATCCTCGAACTGGACGCCAAGCAGCGCGGCAAGGCCGAGAGCCTGAACTACTTCTACCTGCGCTCGCCCCTGAGCGGCGAGATGGTGCCGCTGTCGGCGCTGGCCAAGGTCGATCCGCCCACGGTCGGCCCGCTGTCCATCGCCCACGACGGCATGTTCCCGGCCGCCAACCTGTCGTTCAACCTGGCGCCCGGCGTGGCCCTGGGCGACGCGGTGATCATGCTCGAGCAGGCGAAGAACGAGATCGGCATGCCCGCCTCCATCGCCGGCAATTTCCAGGGCGCGGCCCAGGCCTTCCAGAGTTCCCTGGCCAGCCAGCCGTGGCTGATCCTCGCGGCGCTGGTGGCGGTGTACATCATCCTCGGCGTGCTCTACGAGAGCTTCGTCCACCCGCTGACCATCATTTCCACCCTGCCCTCGGCCGGCCTTGGCGCGCTGATCATGCTCTGGCTGCTGGGCCAGGACTTCTCGATCATGGCCCTGATCGGCCTGGTGCTGCTGATCGGCATCGTCAAGAAAAACGGCATCCTGATGATCGACTTCGCCCTCGAAGCCCAGCGCAAGGGCGGGCTGTCGCCGCAGGAGGCGATCTACCAGGCCTGTATCACCCGTTTCCGGCCGATCATCATGACCACCCTCGCCGCGCTGCTCGGTGCCCTGCCGCTGATGCTCGGTTATGGCGCCGGCGCCGAGCTGCGCCAGCCACTGGGGATCGCCGTGGTCGGTGGCCTGCTGGTGAGCCAGGCGCTGACGCTGTTCACCACTCCGGTCATATACTTGTGGCTCGAGCGGCTATTCCATCGGCCCACACCAGCGCCGGCGCTGGCAAGCACATCCTGAGGCGGGGTCATGCGCGTTCTGATTATCGAAGATGAAGAGAAAACCGCGGACTATCTGCACCGCGGCCTGACTGAACAAGGCTACACCGTGGACCTTGCGCGCGACGGCGTCGAGGGCCTGCACCTGGCGCTGGAAAGCGACTACGCGGTGATAGTGCTCGACGTGATGCTGCCCGGCATCGACGGCTTCGGCGTGCTGCGGGCCCTGCGCGCGCGCAAGCAGACGCCGGTGATCATGCTCACCGCCCGCGAGCGCGTGGAAGACCGCATCAAGGGCCTGCGCGACGGCGCCGACGACTACCTGGGCAAGCCCTTTTCCTTCCTCGAACTGGTGGCGCGCCTGCAGGCTTTGACCCGCCGCAGCGGCGGTCACGAGCCGGTGCAGATCAGCATCGCCGACCTGTGGATCGACCTGATCAGCCGCAAGGCCAGCCGCGCCGGCACCCGCCTGGACCTGACCGCCAAGGAGTTCTCGCTGCTCAGCGTGCTCGCCCGGCGCCAGGGCGAGATCCTGTCGAAAACCGCGATCGCCGAGATGGTCTGGGACATCAATTTCGACAGCGACGCCAACGTCGTCGAAGTGGCGATCAAGCGCCTGCGGGCCAAGCTCGACGGGCCGTTCGAACAGAAACTGCTGCACACCATCCGCGGCATGGGTTATGTGCTGGAGAACCGCGGTGCCTCGTAACTCGATTGCCCTGCGCCTGAGCGGGCTGTTCACCCTGGTGGCCCTGCTGGTGTTCCTGCTGATCGGCGGCGCGCTCTATCAACAGGTGGACAAGGGCCTGGGCCTGCTGCCCGAGGCCGAACTGGACGCGCGCTACAGCGTGCTGGAGTCAGCCCTGACGCGCTTCGGCAATCCGGAGCACTGGGCCAAGATCAACAACAAACTCAAGCTGCTCAGCGAAGAAGACAAGCGCATCCGTTTCTGGGTGGTCAGCGCCGACCCCGCCTACGAATACGGCAACCCCGACCCGCAGATCCGCAGCTTCGCCCAGGGCCCGCTGGGCATGCGCGACCTGACCCTGCCCGGGCATCCCTATCCGCTGAAAGTGCTGGTCAGCCAGCTGCCGGCCAAGGAGCTGCGCCCGCCGCTGCGCTTTCTGATCGCCATCGACACCGAGACCTTCTACGAGACCCAGCACCAGCTGTTGATTGCCCTGATCAGCCTGGCCATCGTCGGCGTGCTGCTGGCCTCGGCGCTGGGTTACTGGGTGGCGCGCATCGGCCTCAAGCCCTTGATCGGGCTGTCCGAAGAAGCCCAGCGCCTGGCTCCGCCGAGGCTGTCCGGGCGCTTGCAGCTGTCGTCGCTGCCGCCGGAGCTGACGCAGTTCGCCAACTCGTTCAACTCGACCCTGGAACGGGTGGAACAGGCCTATTCGCGCCTGGAATCCTTCAATGCCGACGTCGCCCACGAACTGCGCTCGCCGCTGACCAACCTGATCGGCCAGACCCAGGTGGCGCTGACCCGCGGGCGTTCCGCCGAGCATTATTTCGAGGTGCTGCAATCCAATCTCGAGGAGCTGGAGCGGCTGCGCTCGATCATCAACGACATGCTGTTCCTGGCCAGCGCCGACCAGGGCAGCAAGGCCACCAAGCTCGCCAGCACCTCCCTGGCCGGCGAAGTGGCAACCACCCTGGACTACCTGGACTTCATCCTCGAAGACGCCCAGGTCAAGGTCGAGGTGCGCGGCGATGCCCAGGTGCAGATCGAGATCGCCCACCTGCGCCGGGCACTGATCAACCTCTTGAGCAATGCCGTGCAGCACACCGCGCCGGGACAGGTGATCCAGGTGCAGATCGATGTGCAGGAACACCAGGTGGCCATCGCCGTGAGCAACCCCGGCCAGACCATCGCCAGCGAACACCTGCCGCGGTTGTTCGAACGCTTCTACCGGGTCGACGCTTCGCGCAGCAACAGCGGCGCCAACCACGGCCTGGGGCTGGCGATCGTCAAGGCCATCGCCCTGATGCACGGCGGCGACGTGTTCGTGCGCAGCGATGACGGCATCAATACCTTCGGCATCTACTTGCCGATCTGACCCTCCTCTTCTTCTGTAGGAGCAGCCGGTCGACGCTCGATTGCTCGCGATAGCGGTACATCAGGTACAACGCATTGCCCGCATCGCCGGCAAGCCTGGCTCCTACAGAAGCAGTGTCAACTATTGCTTTTGGCGTAACAGTGCTTATCCTGTTCGGCGCTTTTTCCAGCAGCCCCGAAGTTATATTTTTGTTGCACCTAATTTGAACTTGCTCTGCAAGAAGGTCTTCAGAAATGTCCAACAGTATGGGTATTGCCAGCGCCTTTGTTTTGTCCTCCCTGTTCTTGGCCCCTATGGCCATGGCCGAAGAATCGCAGACTTTCGCCGCGCATAACGCCGCACGCGCCGCTGCATTCCAGGACGCCCAGGAAGCGCTGGCTGCCAAGCAACAGAACGCCGGGCAGCCGCAGAACACTACGGCGGAACAACGCCAGCCGGAAGTTCAGAAAGACAGCTGATACCTGCTACCGACTCGTTTCCCTCGACAACTTCTCTGCTCTAACCCTGGAGTAAGTTGTCTTAAAGCCGCTGATAACAGCGGTTTTTTTTTGCCATGTAGAACTGGCCGTTTCATTCGTTTCACCCAGAACAAGAAACACCCGAATCGACAATAACAACGATCACCATTTATCCAAGGAGCTTTATACCGGTGAAGGTCACTTCAACTCTCAGCCCGTTATTCATTGCAATGGCTGCAACTATCGCCCCCTGTGTCCAGGCAGCCGATGAGGCCAGCCCGGAAGGCTTCGTCGAAGGCGCGAGCCTCAAGCTCAACGCCCGCAACTACTACATGAATCGCAACCGCCACCAGCAGGCCTCCGACAATATCGAATGGGGCCAGGGTTTCCTGGGGATCTTCGAGTCGGGTTATACCCAGGGCACGGTCGGTTTTGGTATCGATGCCAACGCCATGCTCGGCTTGAAACTCGATGGCGGTGGCGGCACCGACGGTTCGAGCATCCTGCCGATCAGCGACGGCAACGGCAAAGCCCCGACGTCGTTTTCCACCGCTGGCGCCACCCTGAAAATCCGTGCCTTCGACACCGAGCTCAAGGCCGGCGACCTGTTCCTCAACAACCCGGTGATCGCCGGTGGCCAGAGTCGCATGCTGCCGCAGACCTTCCGCGGGGTCAGCCTGGCCAACCACAGCTTCGACGGCTGGCTGCTCGAAGGCGGCCAGGCCAGCTTCACCAAGCCCTATAACCAGAGCGGCCGCCGGCGTATCGGCAGCGCGTACAGCAATCCGGCGATCGGCACCGAAAGTCAGCACCTGAACTGGGCCGGCGTGGCCTGGAGCAGCGTGCCCGGGCTGACCAGCAGCCTGTATGCCGCCGAACTCAAGGACATCTGGAACCAGTACTACTACGACCTCGACTACAGCTATGCGCTGAACGAGTTGGTGACCCTGAACCCGGGCCTGCACTTCTATCACACTCAGGACACTGGCGACGCGCTGCTGGGCGACATCGACAACAACACCTACAGCCTGCATTTCACCCTGGGCGTCGGCCATCACAGCCTCACCGCCGCCTACCAGCGAGTGAACGGCAACACACCGTTCGACTACATCAACCAGGGCGACAGCATCTACCTGGACAACTCCCAGCAATATTCGGATTTCAACGGCCCCAACGAGCGCTCGTGGAAACTCAAGTACGCCTACGACTTCGCCGGCCTCGGCCTGCCGGGCCTGACCTCGGCGCTCTCCTACTCGCGCGGCGAACTGGACCTGACCAAGGTCGACCCCCACAGCCGTGGCTATGCCCAGTGGTACAGCGCCGGCGGCGAACACGCCAAGCACTGGGAACGCGACCTCGACCTCAAGTACGTGGTCCAGGGTGGCAAGGCCAAGGACCTGGCGGTCCGCCTGCAGTGGGCCACCAACCGTGGCGGCAAGGGTTATGGCGCGCTGGACAACGACACCGACGAATACCGGGTGATCCTCGACTACCCGATCAATGTCTTCTAAGCGCGATTAAGCAAAAGGCCAGCATCATTTTGCTGGCCTTTTTTTTGTCTGGGATTTATACATGCGCCCGCAGGCGCGATCGGTCTCTGCAACTCTGCTCGCTTCACCCGGAAATACCCTTACAACGTATAGATCGCAGAAGTCAGAACCATGAGTGTGAGTAGTGCGACACCCCGCAACACGACCACTTCGACCCGGTCGGAAAGGATGCTGATTCTTGGAAGCTCATTGATGGTCATCTCCATCCTGAGCATCGTGACCTTCTTGCTGATTCGCGAACGCGGCAGCGTCGAAAGGGCCGCCACCCGTGCGGCTTCCAACATCGTGCAATTGATCGACGCCGACGTGCTGCGCAACGTCGAGCTGTACGACGTCTCCCTGCGTGGCCTGATCAGCGCCTCGCAACGCGAGGACCTGAAACAGGTCTCGCCGACCATTCGCCATATGGCGCTGTTCGACCGGGCCACCGCCGCGCCCTACAAGGGCAATATCCTGCTGCTCGACTCCCGTGGCGACGTGCTCGCCGACTCCGCTTCGGTCGAACCGCGCAAGGGCAACTTTGCCGATCGAGAGTATTTCCAGTCCCATGTGAATAACCCCGATCCGGGCATGCTGATCAGCCGACCGTTCCGCGCCCGCCCGCCCGAGCTGGATTGGCGCATCAGTTTCAGCCGGCGGGTTTCCAGCGAGCGCGGGGAGTTCCTCGGCGTGGCCGAAGCGGCCATGCGCCTGGACTACTTCAGCCAGTTGTTCAAAAGCCTGAATGTCGGCCGCGACAGCTCGGTCAACCTGATCAGTCGCGACGGTATCCTGCTGGCCCAGGAACCGCCGCGAGCGGACAACCTGATCGGCCAGGACTTCAGCCAACGGCCCAATTTCATCCGCATCCTGCGTGAGGGGAACGGCAGCTTCAAAGGCCTGTCCAGCTCCCTGCAGCCGCGCCTGTATACCTTCTCCCAGGTCGGTGACCTGCCGCTGATCGTGATCGTGGCGCTCTCCAGCAATGAAGTCTTCGCCTCCTGGCAGCGCACTGCGCTGGTGGTCGGCGGCGCCACCGGTGCGCTGTGCCTGGGCTTGCTGTGGCTGACCTGGCTGCTGTGCCGGGAACTGCGCCGCCGCCAGAGCGCCGAGCAGGAACTCGCGCAACTGGCCGCCACCGACGCCCTCACCGGCCTCGACAACCGCCGCAGCCTGGACCAGACCCTGGCCCGCGAATGGGGACGCGCGCAGCGCTCCCACAACGCCCTGTCGCTGCTGATGCTCGACGTGGATCACTTCAAGGCCTTCAACGACCGCTACGGCCACCCGCTCGGCGATGAAGCCCTGCGCATCGTGGCCCGGGTGATCAGCGACAATATCCGTCGCCCCGGCGACCTGGCTGCGCGCTACGGCGGCGAAGAGTTCGCCGTGGTCCTGCCGGAGACCGACAACGAAGGCGCCCGGAGCATCGCCGAACATATACGCCTGGCGGTCGAACGCCAACCGCCGATCCGCGACGGCACCTCGCCGATCACCATCAGCATCGGCCTCAGTACCTGGGCAGGCACGCCGAAGTCCAGCCTGGAAGCGCTGTGCTCGATGGCCGACAAGGCGCTGTACCAGGCCAAGGCCGAGGGGCGCAACCGGGTGGTGGGTTAAGGGGGGCCTTATCGCGGGCATAAAAAAAGGCCACCCGAAGGCAGCCTTTAAAAACTAAAGGAAAGAGAGTGTTACTTACACGGCCGCAACCGGACGCATGTAAGAGATCGGTGCAGTGCTGGCATCTTCGAAGGTCACGACTTCCCAAGCGTCTTTCTGCTCAATGAGTTTGCGCAGAAGCTGGTTGTTCAGTGCATGGCCCGACTTGAAGCCTTTGAACTCACCTATCAGGCTGTTGCCCAGCAGGTAGAGGTCACCAATTGCGTCGAGGATCTTGTGCTTCACGAATTCGTCTTCGTAGCGAAGGCCGTCTTCGTTCAGTACACCATCCGCGTCGACCACGATGGCGTTTTCCACGCTGCCGCCGAGTGCGAGGTTGTGCTTGCGCAGGTACTCGATATCACTCATGAAACCAAAGGTACGGGCGCGGCTGACTTCCTTCACGAACGACGTGCTGGAAAAGTCCACGCTTGCACTCTGGGTGCGGTCACGGAAAACCGGGTGATCGAAATCGATCTCAAAGCTCACTTTAAAACCGTCGAAAGGCACGAAAGTGGCGCGCTTGTCGCCGTCTTCCACCGTCACCTCACGAAGGATGCGGATGAACTTCTTGGCTGCGTCCTGTTCTTCCAGGCCGGCAGATTGAATCAGGAATACGAAGGGTCCAGCGCTGCCATCCATGATCGGGACTTCGGACGCGGAGAGCTCGACGTAGGCGTTATCGATGCCCAGGCCAGCCATGGCCGAGAGCAAGTGCTCCACCGTGTCCACTTTGGTGTCACCGTTGACCAGTGTGGTCGACATAGTGGTTTCACCAACGTTTTCCGCGCGAGCAGGAATCTGCACCACAGGGTCCAGGTCGGCACGACAAAACACAATGCCGGTGTCGACAGGCGCAGGCTTGAGGGTCAGGTAAACCTTCTCCCCAGAGTGCAGGCCTACACCTGTGGCACGGATAATATTCTTCAGGGTGCGTTGTTTAATCATGGCTTGGGCCGCTTCAGCGCAAATTGCGAACTGGTATCAACAAAGGCTGGCGATAATAGCAGACCAGACCTTTGCTGAACACCAATCACCCTAATACCCCTGATACATTCCATCAATCGGCCTGGCGACGCAGGAAAGCCGGGATGTCCAGATAGTCCAGATCATCTTGCGGATTCAGCTTCGCCGCAGTCGCAGCACTGGCCTGGGCCTGGTTGCGCATGACGGTCGGACGGTCCAGATCACGGTAGTTGACCGACGGCAGTTCCTGACGGGCAGGTGCTGGCGCCTGTGCAGCGGCCATGGAGGTTTGCACGGTATTGTCGATGACCTTCACAGGCTTCTCGATTTTCGCGCCCAGACCGGTGGCAACCACAGTCACGTGCAGCTCGTCGCGCATGTCCGGATCGATAACGGTACCGACCTTGACCATGGCGTGCTCGGAAGCGAAGGCTTCGATGATGCTACCCACGTCGGAGTACTCACCCAGGGACAGATCCGGACCTGCGGTGATGTTCACCAGGATGCCGCGCGCGCCTTGCAGGTTCACGTCTTCCAGCAGCGGGTTGCGGATCGCCGCTTCGGTCGCTTCACGTGCACGGTTAGGACCGCTGGCGCAGCCAGTGCCCATCATCGCCATGCCCATTTCGCTCATCACGGTGCGTACGTCGGCGAAGTCGACGTTGATCATGCCCGGACGCTTGATGATGTCGGAGATACCGCGAACGGCACCGGCCAGGACGTCGTCGGCCTTGGCGAAAGCCGACAGCAGGCTGGCGTCCTTGCCGAGGATGGTCAGCAGCTTTTCGTTGGGAATGGTGATCAACGAATCGACGCTTTCGCTCAGCGCGCGGATGCCTTCATCGGCGATCTGCATGCGCTTGCGGCCTTCGAACGGGAACGGACGAGTCACCACCGCAACGGTGAGGATGCCCATTTCCTTGGCCACTTCGGCGATGATCGGCGCAGCACCGGTACCGGTACCACCGCCCATGCCGGTGGTGATGAACACCATGTTGGTGCCCGCCAGCACTTCAGCGATACGCTCGCGGTCTTCCAGGGCGGCTTGACGGCCGACTTCAGGATTGGCACCCGCACCCAGGCCCTTGGTCACGCCGGTACCCAGTTGCAGGATGGTCCGCGCGCCGATGTTTTTCAGCGCTTGAGCATCAGTGTTGGCGCAGATGAATTCGACGCCTTCGATGTTGCTCTTGACCATGTGATTGACGGCGTTGCCGCCGCCACCGCCGACACCGATAACCTTGATTACCGGACTTGCGGGGACGTTGTCTACGAGTTCGAACATTTTCCCTCTCCTTTCATTTCTCTAGTTTTTTCGCCTACTGCTTACAACGGTGTTGCGGTAAATCTTCAGAAGTTGCCCTGCACCCAGCTCTTGATGCGATCGAGCAGAGCTGCCTTGGGTTCGTCGCTGCTGTAGCTGTCCCGGCTGCCGATGCCGGAGAACGAGATACCGTCGGACTGCTTCTGCAGCCCGTACAACAGCAAGCCCACGCCGGTGGAATAGATCGGGTTGCGCACCACGTCGGACAGGCCCTTGACGGTGTGCGGCACGCCCAGGCGGACCGGCATGTGGAAAATCTCTTCGGCCAGTTCGACCGCGCCTTCCATTTTCGAAGTGCCGCCGGTCAGCACGATGCCGGCCGGGATCAGGTCTTCGTAGCCGCTGCGACGCAGTTCGGCCTGGATCAGGGTGAACAGCTCGTCGTAACGCGGCTCGACCACTTCGGCCAGGGCCTGGCGGGACAGCTCGCGCGGTGGACGGTCGCCGACGCTTGGCACCTTGATGGTTTCACCGGCACCGGCCAGCTTGGCCAGGGCGCAGGCGTAACGGATCTTGATTTCTTCGGCGTACTGGGTCGGCGTACGCAGCGCCATGGCGATGTCGTTGGTCACCTGGTCGCCGGCAATCGGGATCACCGCGGTATGGCGGATCGCGCCTTCGGTGAAGATCGCGATGTCGGTGGTACCGCCACCGATATCCACCAGGCACACACCCAGCTCTTTCTCGTCGTCGGTCAGCACCGAATAGGCCGAGGCCAGCTGTTCGAGAATGATGTCGTCGATTTCCAGGCCGCAGCGACGCACGCACTTTTCGATGTTCTGGGCGGCATTCACCGCGCAGGTCACCACGTGCACCTTGGCTTCCAGACGCACGCCGGACATGCCCAGGGGCTCGCGCACGCCTTCCTGGTTATCGATCACGTAATCCTGCGGCAGGGTGTGCAGCACCCGCTGGTCGGCCGGAATCGCCACGGCCTGCGCCGCGTCGAGTACCCGCTCCAGGTCCGCCGAGCTCACTTCGCGATCACGAATCGCCACGATGCCGTGGGAGTTCAGGCTGCGAATGTGATTGCCCGCCACGCCGACGAACGCCGAGTGGATACGGCAACCGGCCATCAGTTGCGCTTCTTCTACCGCGCGCTGGATCGATTGAACGGTGGACTCGATATTCACCACCACGCCCTTCTTCAGGCCGCGCGATGGATGGGTGCCGATACCGACGATTTCCAGCGTGCCATCGGCCGCGACCTCGCCTACCAGCGCCACCACCTTGGAGGTGCCGATATCCAGACCGACGATCATTTTGCCGCTTTGCACGTTTGCCATGGTCCTGCCTCTTCTTAATTCTTCGCGACGGCGGGTTGGGCCGTCGTGGGCGCTACAGGTTCCCGCCAGCCGACGGCCAGGCCGTTGGCATAACGCAGATCGATGCGCGCGATGTTCGTAATCTGTTCTTTCAGCGTTTTTTCATAAATGGCAATGAAGCGGCGCATCTTCTCCACCAGGTGATCGCGTCCAAGCAACAACTCGATGCCAGGACCGGCGCTGCCGGCCCCCGTGGTCAGGAACCAGCTGCCGCGCTCGCGCAACTCCAGACGGGCGATGGAGAAACCCATAGGGCGAAGCATCTGGCTCAACACCTGGTACTGCTGCATCACCTGCTGCTGGGCCCGCTGCGGGCCGAACAACTGTGGCAAGTGCTCATAGTTCGCCAGCTCACGCGGGGTGAAGGCCTGGCCCTGGTTGTTCAACAGCGCCTCGTCGCCCCAGCGGGCCACCGGCAGTTGTTCTTCCAGGCGAATCACCACCTGATCCGGCCACACACGCCGTACCTCGGCATGGGCGATCCACGGCATCTGTTCCAGCTCGGTGCGCATGCTCGCCAGGTCGATGGTGAAGAAGCTCGACGCGACGTAAGGCGCGATCCGCTGTTGCACCGCCTGCTGGCTGATGTAACTCAGGTCGCCCTGCACCGCGACCTTGGTGATCGGCCGGTCGGCATAGGGCAGCAGGCGTTGCGCGCCCTCGTAAGTCCCGAAGCCCAGCGCGACCAGCAACACCGGCCACATCAGGCTTTTCAGCACGCCAAAGTTGGCTTTCGGCAGGCGCGCCGACATCGGCTCCTTGGCCACCATCCGGCTGGCACCACGCGGCACCGGCTTGCGGCCGGGAGCGGGTTGCTGATGACGTAGCTGGGCGCCTTGCATGGCCTTAACCTCGCGGCTCTGCGTTACTGACGACACTCTCCGCCAGGATGGCCAGGACCAGCTGCTGGAAATCCAGACCAGCGGCGCGGGCCGCCATCGGAACCAGGCTGTGATCGGTCATGCCGGGAGCGGTGTTCACTTCCAGGAACCAGAACTGGCCATCGGCGTCCTGCATCACGTCGGCACGCGCCCAACCGGCGATACCAAGCGCCCCGCAGGCTTTCGCCGTCAGGTCCATGAGCTCCTGCTCTTTGTCGCTGTCGAGGCCGCACGGGATCCGGTACTGGGTATCGGAAGCCAGGTACTTGGCGTCGTAGTCGTAAAACGTGTGGGGCGTGCCCAGGGCGATCGGTGGCAATACCTGGCCGCGCAGCGTGGCAATGGTGAACTCCGGACCTTGAATCCATTGTTCGACCAGAACTTGCGAGTCGTAGGTGCTGGCCGCTTTCCATGCGTCGATCAGTTCGGACGCGGATGTCACTTTGGCCATACCAATACTGGAACCTTCATGCGCCGGTTTGACGATCAAAGGCATGCCCAGTTCCGTAGCCGCAGAAATACAATCGGCCTCGGAGCCAAGTACGGCGTGGCGTGGCGTCGGAATACCGAGGCTGTGCCAGACCTGCTTGGTACGCAGTTTGTCCATCGCCAGCGCCGAGGCCAGGATGCCGCTGCCGGTGTAGGGAATGCCCAGGCATTCCAGCAGGCCCTGCATGCTGCCGTCTTCGCCGCCACGGCCGTGGAGGATGATGAAGGCGCGGTCGATCTTCTCGTTCAGCAGGCGCTGCAGGAAGTCGTCACCGACGTCGATGCCGAAGGCATCCACACCGGCGCTCAGCAAGGCTTCGAGCACGGCGTTGCCGGACTTCAGCGAGACTTCACGCTCGGCGCTCTTGCCGCCGAACAGCACGGCGACGCGACCGAAATCCTTCGGCGCGAGGGTCGAAAACAGAGAAGCGTAGGCAGCGGTCATTTCGACTTCCCCTGACCGGCAGGCACGGCGCCCGCGAACAACGGACTGTTCAACAGCTTCGGCGCAAGGCCGCCGATATCACCGGCGCCCTGGCACAGCAGGATGTCGCCGGCACGCAGCAGCGGCTTGACCAGCGGCGCGAGGTCGACCCCACGCTCGATGTAGATCGGGTCCAGCTGACCGCGCTGACGGATGCTGTGGCACAGCTGACGGCTGTCCGCCCCTGGGATCGGCTCTTCGCCCGCCGGATAGACTTCCATCAACAGCAGGACGTTGGCATCCGCCAGCACCTGGACGAAATCGTCGTACAGGTCGCGGGTGCGGCTGAAACGGTGCGGCTGGTAGACCATCACCAGGCGGCGCTCAGGCCAGCCACCGCGCACGGCCTTGATCACCGCCGCGACTTCGGTCGGGTGGTGGCCGTAGTCGTCCACCAGCATTACGTTGCCACCTTCCACCGGCAGCTCGCCGTAGACCTGGAAGCGTCGACCCACGCCCTGGAAGCCCGACAGGCCCTGGACGATGGCTTCATCGCTGATACCTTCGTCGGTGGCGATGCAGATGGTTGCCAGCGCGTTCAGCACGTTGTGGTTGCCCGGCATGTTGACCGAGACATCCAGCGGCTCGCGATCGGGACGCAGCACGGTGAAGAAGGTCTGCATGCCCTGCTGACGGACATTGATCGCCCGCACGTCGGCGCCTTCGTTGAAACCGTAGGTGACGGTCGGACGCTTGACCTGCGGCAGGATCTCGCGCACCACCGGGTCGTCCAGGCACAGCACGGCCAAGCCGTAGAACGGCAGGTTGTGCAGGAACTCGACGAAGGTTTTCTTCAGTTTGTTGAAGTCACCGTCGTAGGTCGCCATGTGGTCGGCGTCGATGTTGGTCACCACGGCTACCAGCGGTTGCAGGTGCAGGAAGCTGGCGTCGCTTTCATCGGCTTCGGCGATCAGGTAGCGGCTGGTGCCCAGCTGGGCATTGGTGCCCGCTGCATTCAGCCGGCCACCGATGACGAAGGTCGGGTCCAGGCCACCTGCGGCGAACACCGAGGCCAGCAGGCTAGTGGTGGTGGTCTTGCCGTGGGTACCGGCAACGGCGACGCCATGGCGGTAGCGCATCAGCTCGGCCAGCATTTCCGCGCGCGGCACTACCGGGATACGGCGTTCCAGGGCGGTGGCCACTTCCGGGTTGGAGGTGTTCACGGCGCTGGACACCACCAGTACATCGGCGTTGGCGGCGTTCTCGGCACGGTGGCCAATAAAGATCTGCGCACCGAAGGACTCGAGGCGCTCGGTAACCGGCGAAGCCTTGAGGTCGGAGCCGGAGACCTGGTAACCCAGGTTCAGCAGCACTTCGGCGATCCCGCACATGCCCACGCCGCCGATACCGACGAAGTGGATGCGACGGATGCGGCGCATTTCCGGTTGTGGCATGGCTTTCTGATTCTCAACCATGGGCCACCTCCAGGCAGATATCGACCACGCTACGGGTGGCATCGGGTTTGGCCAGGCGACGTGCGGCGCCGGCCATGCTGTTGAGTCGTTCCGGTTGCATCAAAACCTCTGTCAGGCGAGCGGCAAGGTCCGCTGCGCCAGTCGTTCTTTGCGGCATCAGGAAGGCGGCGCCTTCACGAGCCAAATAATCGGCATTGCGGGTCTGGTGATCGTCGATGGCGTGAGGCAAAGGCACGAGCATCGAAGGCAGACCGGCGGCAGCCAGTTCACTGACGGTCAACGCTCCTGCGCGACAGACCACCAGGTCAGCCCAGCCGTAGGCTTGGGCCATGTCTTTGATGAACGGCTGCACCTGCGCCTCGACGCCGGCGGCGCGATAGCGCTCTGCAGTCACTTCATCGTGGTTTTTGCCGGCCTGATGAAACACTTCCGGACGCAGCTCGGGGGAGACCAGCGCCAGGGCTTCAGGCAGCAACTTGTTCAACGGCTCTGCTCCCAGGCTTCCGCCTAGGATCAGCAAACGCGCCTTGCGTCCGGCCAAAGCCTCGCGCGGTGTATCGAGGAACAGCTCGGTGCGCACCGGGTTGCCGGTGGTACGCCGGCTGCTGGAGGCACCAAAGGTGTCCGGGAAAGCTTCGCAGACTCGGGCCGACAACGGCACCAGCAGCCGATTGGCGGTACCGGCGACCGCGTTCTGTTCATGAACGATCACCGGCACACCGGACAGTTTGGCCGCGACACCGCCAGGGCCAGTCACATAACCGCCAAAGCCCAGTACACAGACCGGCTTGAGCTGACGAATGATCCGACGCGCCTGCAGCACGGCCTTGAGCAGCACGAATGGCGCCTTGAGCAGCGACAGCTTGCTCTTGCCCCGCAGGCCGCTGACGTTGATCAGATGCAATTGCAGACCGGCGTTCGGTACCAGTTCGTTTTCGATACCGCGCGGGGTGCCGAGCCAGTGCACGGTATAACCGCGCGCCTGGAACTCGCGGGCACAAGCCAGCGCCGGGAACACGTGACCGCCGGTGCCACCGGCCATGATCAGCACATTAGCGCCCATGGCTTGGCTCCTCGGCGAAGTCGCTCTCGCTGAACTCCATCTCTTCGCTGCCCAGGTGGGTCCGACTCTCCCACTCGATGCGCAGCAACAGGCCCAGACAGGCGCAGCAGATCACCAACGAACTGCCGCCATAACTGAGGAACGGCAAGGTCAGACCCTTGGTCGGCAGCAGGCCGACGTTCACCCCGATGTTGATCAGGAACTGGCCGATCCACAGGAACGACAGGCCATAAGCGACATAGGCGGCAAAGAACTGCTTGGCTTTCTCGGCCCACAGGCCGATGTACATGCCACGGACACAGACGAAGACGAACAGCGCCACCGTGCACAGGGAACCCACGGCGCCCAGCTCTTCGGCCAATACCGAGAACACGAAGTCGGTGTGGGCTTCCGGCAGATAGAACTGCTTCTGTACGCTGTTGCCCAGGCCAACGCCCAGCCATTCGCCGCGGCCGAAAGCGATCAAGGCCTGGGACAACTGGTAGCCAGCGCCGAACTGGTCGGCCCAAGGGTCGGCAAAGTTGGTCAGACGCGCCATTCGATAGGGCTGCATCTGAATCAGCAGGACCACCGCCCCGACCGCCAGGACCACCATCAAGGAGAAACGGAACAGCCCGACCCCGCCGAGGAACAGCATCGCCGCCGCGGCCCCCATCATCACCACGGTGGCACCGAAGTCCGGCTCCATCAGCAGCAGGCCAGCCATCGGCAGCAGCACGATGAACGGCTTGAAGAAACCCATCCAGCTTTCGCGCACTTCTTTCTGGCGACGCACCAGGTAACCAGCGAGGTAGATCACCACGAACACCTTGGCAATCTCGGAAGGCTGGACGTTGAAGAAGCTGAAGCCGATCCAGCGCATCGAACCGTTCACCTCACGGCCGATCCCCGGAATGATCACCATCACCAGCAAACCGAAGGCACCGAGCAGCATCATCCAACCCAGGCGTTGCCAGGTGGCGATCGGAATCATCATGGTGACGATGCAGGCACCCAGGCCCAGCACCACGTAGATCAGGTGGCGAATCATGTAGTACAGGGCACTGCCCGACTGCACCGCCGCCACTTCGGTGGAGGCCGAGGCAATCATGATCAGCCCCAGGCCAAGCAACGTCAGGCAGCCGGCGAGCATCGGGAAGTCGAGGTCGACGCCGCGCCCGGTGATGATCGGCGATGGATAAGGCTTGATGATGTCTCTCAGGTTCATGCCAGATCCTCCACGGCGCGGACGAACTGGTGACCACGGTCTTCGTAATTCTTGAACATGTCGAAACTGGCGCAGGCCGGCGACAGCAGCACCACATCACCGGCTTGGGCAGCGGCACGGCATTGCGCCACGGCTTCGACCAGGGAGCCGACACGAATCAGCGGCACGGCATCGCCAATGGCCTCACCGATCTTGTCGGAATCCCGGCCCATCAGGATCACGGCGCGGCAGTTGGCCGCCACCGGATCGCGCAGGTCCTTGAACTCGGCACCCTTGCCGTCGCCACCGGCGATCAGCACGATCTTGCCTTCGATGTCCGCGCCCAGGCCTTCGATGGCCGCCAGCGCGGCGCCAACGTTGGTGGCCTTGGAATCGTTGTAATAACCCACGTCATCCAGGTCGCGAACCCACTGGCAGCGATGCTCCAGGCCGGCGAAGCTGCGCAGAGCCGAGAGCATGGCGTCGAACGGCAGGCCGACCGCATGCCCCAGGGCCAGCGCCGCCAGGGCGTTGGACTGGTTATGGGCACCGCGGATCTTCAGCTCGCGCACCGGCATCAGGTTCTGGAATTCGAAGGCCAGGTATTTCTCGCCATTCTCTTCACGCAGGCCGAACGCCTTGAAGTCGGGTTTGCTCAGGCCGAAGGTCCAGCACGGCAGGCCTTCGCCGATCAATGGCCGGGTCAGGGCATCCTGGCGGTTGAACACCACTTGCCGGGCGCCACGGAAGATCCGGTGCTTGGCCAGGTGATACGCCGGCAGGCCGCTGTAGCGGTCCATGTGGTCTTCGCTGATGTTCAGCACGGTGGCCACTTCGGCCCCCAGCTGATCGGTGGTTTCCAGCTGGAAGCTGGACAGTTCCATGACGTACAGCTCGACGTCGTCGCTGAGCAGGTCCAGGGCCGGCGTGCCCAGGTTGCCGCCCACGGCGACTCGCTTGCCTGCAGCCGCGGCCATTTCCCCCACCAGGGTGGTCACGGTGCTTTTCGCGTTGGAACCGCTGATGGCGACGATCGGCGCCTTCGCGTTACGCGCGAACAGCTCGATATCGCCGGAGAGTTTCACCCCACGGGCGGCAGCGGCTTGCAGGGCCGGGGTCGCCAGGGCCAGGCCGGGGCTCACGTAGAGCTCGTCGGCACGGCACAGGAAGTCGACGTCCAGCTCGCCACAACGCACTTCCACATGCGGATAGTCACGGCGCAGCGTGGCCAGTTCCGGTGGATTTTCCCGCGTATCGGCGACGGCAAACGACACGCCCCGGTTCGCCAGGAAGCGAACCAGGGACATGCCGCTCTTGCCGAGGCCGACAACGATGCGGAAGTGGTCAGAAGCGATCAGAGACACTCGTTCTACCTCAGCTTCAGGGTGGCAAGGCCGATCAGGACGAGAATCACGGTGATGATCCAGAAACGGACGATCACACGCGGCTCGGGCCAGCCCTTGAGTTCAAAGTGGTGGTGAATCGGCGCCATGCGGAATACACGACGACCGGTCAATTTGAAGGAGGCCACCTGAATGACCACCGACAGGGTTTCCATCACGAACACGCCGCCCATGATGAACAGGACGATTTCCTGGCGAACGATCACCGCGATGGTGCCCAGGGCCGCGCCCAGCGCCAGCGCACCGACGTCGCCCATGAAGACCTGTGCCGGATAGGTGTTGAACCACAGGAAGCCTAGCCCGGCGCCGATCAGCGCGCCGCAGAACACGATCAGCTCACCCGCGCCCGGGACATAGGGAATCAGCAGGTATTCAGCGAATTTCACGTTACCCGACAGGTAGCAGAAGATGCCCAGGGCACCGCCCACCATCACGGTCGGCATGATCGCCAGGCCGTCGAGGCCATCGGTCAGGTTGACCGCGTTGCTGGAGCCGACGATCACGAAATAGGTCAGGACCACAAAGCCGATGCCCAGCGGAATGCTGACGTCCTTGAGCATGGGGATCAGCAAGGTGGTTTCGACCGGGGTCTGTGCGGTGACATACAGGAAGATCGCCGCGCCCAGGCCAAATACCGACTGCCAGAAGTACTTCCAGCGGCTAGGCAGGCCACGGGAGTTCTTCTCGATCACCTTGCGATAGTCATCGACCCAGCCGATGGCCCCGAACAGCAGGGTGACCAGCAACACCACCCACACATAACGGTTGCTCAGGTCGGCCCACAGCAGGGTGCTGATACCGATTGCCGAAAGGATCAGCGCGCCGCCCATGGTCGGGGTGCCCGACTTGGAGAGGTGCGATTGCGGACCGTCGTTACGCACGGCCTGGCCGATCTGGCGGGTCTGCAAAGTGCGGATCATCCACGGCCCCAGCCACAAGGACAGCACCAGCGCAGTCAGTACCCCGAGAATCCCGCGCAGGGTCAGGTACTGAAAGACCGCGAAGCCTTTGTAGAACTGTTGCAGGTACTCCGCTAGCAGCAGCAGCATCAATGTTTCTCCGTGCTGGAACCACACAAAGCCGCGACGATGTTTTCCATCACCGCGCTGCGCGATCCCTTGATCAAAATAGTGGTGTTTGTATCTTGCTCGGCGCCCAGGGCTGCGATCAGCTCGGCCTGGCTGGCGAAGTGTCGGGCGTGCTCACCGAAGGCGGCGACCGCATGGGCCATCAGCGGACCCACGGCATAGAGCGCCGACACCTTGCCGGCAGCATAAGCACCCACTTCGCGGTGCCCCTGCTCCGCCCAATCGCCCAACTCGCCGATATCTCCGAGCACCAGGACGGTGCGGCCGGAAAAGCCGGCGAGTATATCAACGGCCGCGCACATTGACGTGGGGTTCGCGTTGTAGGTGTCGTCGATGACCCGCATGCCGTTTTTCGCCAACTGGGCGACGGTGCGGCCCTTGACCGGCTGCACCGCGTTGAGCCCGGTGGCGATGCCGAACAGCGACACGCCCAGGGCATGAGCGGCAGCGGCGGCGGCCAGGGCATTGGCCACGTTATGGGTGCCCAGCAGGTTCAACTGGATCCGCTCGGAGCCGTTGCCAGTGTGCAGGGTGAAGTTCGGGCAGCCGCGGGCATCGCGCTGGATATCCGAGGCGTAAAAGTCGGCGGCATTGTTGGTCAGGGCAAAGCTCAGCACCTGACGGCCGGCGGCGCGGGCTTTCCAGATCGGGAAAGCCTTGTCGTCGAGATTGAGCACGGCGATACCGGAAACATCCAGCCCTTCAAGAATTTCGCCCTTGGCCTCGACGATTTTTTCCGGCCCGCCAAACTCGCCAACATGGGCGGTACCGGCGTTATTGATGATGGCTACATGCGGCTTGGTCAGCGCCACGGTGTAGGCAATTTCGCCGATGCGCGAAGCCCCCAGCTCGATCACGGCCGCGGTGTGCTCCGGGGCCAGTTCCAGCAAGGTCAAGGGCGCGCCCAGGTCGTTGTTCAGATTGCCGCGCGTGGCGAGCACCGGCCCGCGCGTACGCAGGATGCTGGCCAGCATTTCCTTGACCGTGGTCTTGCCGCTGGAGCCGGTAATCGCCGCAACAGGTTTGGTGAAAGCCGCGCGGTTCAAGGCTCCCAGTTGGCCGAGCGCCTGCCGGGTATCGCTGACCAGCAATTGCGGCAGCGTGCTGTCTGGCACTTCGCGCTCGACCAGGGCACCAATGGCGCCTTTGGCGGCGACTTCATTCAGGTAGTCGTGCCCGTCGAAACGCGGGCCGGCCAGGGCAATAAAGAGTTGCCCCGGCTTGATCGCCCGGCTGTCGATGCTCACGCCATCGAAGCTGCAATCGCCAGCCAGCAGGCGCCCCGCCAGAGGTCCGCTCAGTTCACTGAGTTTCAGGGCCTTAAGCATGGGCCACCTCCCACGCGGTCAGCGCCCGATCGGCTTCCACCAGGTCGGAGAAGTCGAGACGTACGCCGTTGATTTCTTGATAGTCCTCATGGCCTTTACCGGCCAGGACAATGACGTCATCCGCCGAAGCGCCGGCGACCAGTTGGGCGATGGCCAGGCCGCGACCGGAAACGAAGTCGACCTTGTCCACGGCGCTGAAACCGGCACGAATGTCGTCGAAAATCTGCGCTGGATCTTCCGTACGCGGGTTGTCGTCGGTAACCAGCACGCCGTCGGCCAGGCGCTCGACCACTTCCGCCATCAGCGGACGCTTGCCGCGATCGCGATCGCCGCCGCAGCCGAACAGGCACAGCAAACGGCCCTTGGCGTGGGGACGCAGGGCCAGCAATACTTTTTCCAGGGCATCCGGGGTGTGGGCGTAATCGACCACCACCAGCGGTTGCGAACCGCCGCCCAGGCGCTGCATGCGACCGGCCGGACCTTCCAGTTTCGGCAACACGTGGAGGATTTCGTCGAGGGCGTAATCCAGGCCAAGCAAGGCGCCGACTGCGGCCAGCACGTTGCTCAGGTTGAAACGGCCGAGCAAGGTGCTGCGCAGATGATGTTCGCCCTGCGGAGTCACCAGGGTCGCACGCACGCCTTCGTCGTCGAATTGTGCTTCGCGGCAGTACAGATAGGCCCGCGGATCCTCGAGGCTGTAGGTAATCAGCCGCGAATCCTGCTCGTCACTGGCCAACAGCCGACCGAACTCATCGTCGAGGTTGATGACCCGGCAACTCAGGTCGGTCCAGCCGAACAGCTTGGCCTTGGTGGAGCCGTAGGCTTCCATGGTGCCGTGATAATCCAGATGGTCGCGAGACAGGTTGGTCAGCACCGCCACGTCGAAAGCCAGGGCACTGACCCGCCCCTGGTCGAGACCATGGGACGACACTTCCATCGCCACGGCCTTGGCGCCGGCCTTTTTCAGGTCGGCCAGGGTGGCCTGCACGGCAATCGGGTTCGGCGTGGTGTGCATGCCGCTTTGCAGCGCGCCATAAAAACCGCTGCCGAGGGTGCCGACAATGCCGCAGTGCTGGCCCAGCAGGTCGAGCGCTTGCGCCACCAACTGGGTCACGCTGGTCTTGCCGTTGGTACCGGTCACGCCAATCAGGTTGAGGTTGCGGCTCGGATCGCCGTAAAAACGCCCGGCGATATCCGATAACTGTGCCGCCAGGCCTTTGACCGGAATCAGCGGTACGTCGGTAATCGGCAGGACGGTCGCGCCTTCAACTTCATAAGCCACGGCGGCCGCACCGCGCTGCAAGGCATCGGCGATGTGCGCACGGCCATCGAACTTGCCGCCAGGAACCGCGAGAAACAGATCGCCGGCGCGCACATTGCGGCTGTCCAGGGTCAGTTCGCGAATCAGCAGATCACGACCAGCGTGGGCGAAAATCTTGTTCAGGCTAAGAGACATCAGCCGCGCCCTCCTTTAGCTGGTGCTGCATTGGCTTGTTGGGTAGGTGGCAGGTTGTCCGGCGAGATATTCATCAGTCGCAGGGTGCCGGACATCACTTTGCTGAACACCGGCGCCGATACCAGACCACCGAAGTAACCGGCCTTGCTCGGCTCGTCGATCACCACGACGATGGCGTAGCGCGGATCGCTCATCGGGCCGAAACCGGCGAACAGCGAGCGGTAGGAGTTCTCGGCATAACCCTTGGTGCCCACCGAAGTCTTGCGCGCGGTACCACTCTTGCCGGCTACGTGATAAGCCGGCACCTGGGCACGGAACACGCCGCGCGGCGCCTCGATCACCTGCTGCAACATGCCTTGCATGGTCTTGGCGACCTTTTCCGGAATCACCTGGGTGGTTTCCGGGGTCCTGTCGGTTTTGATCAGAGTCAGCGGAGCGATGCGACCGTTGTTGGCCAGCGCCGAGAAGGCGTGAACCAACTGGATCGCCGTCACCGAGATACCGTAGCCGTACGACAGCGTGGCCGTCTCGGCCTTGCGCCACTCACGGTAATTCGGCAGGTTGCCGACACGCTCGCCCGGGAAGCCGAGGCCGGTGTCCTGGCCGAGGCCGATTTTCTGGGCCAGACGGAAGATGGCTTCGCCGCCGATGTCGAAGGCGATCTTGCTCATGCCGACGTTACTGGAATTGATCAGAATCCCGGTCAGGTCGAGCACCGCGCCTTCGGTCTTGGATACGTCGCGAATGGTGTATTTGCCGATCTGCAGCGTGCCCGGATACACCTCGACGGTGTCGCTCGGTTTCCAGCGGCCGGTTTCCAGCGCCGCGCTCATGGAGATGGCTTTCATGGTCGAACCCGGCTCGAACACGTCGATCATGGCGCGGTTACGCATCATCGCCGGTTGCAGGTTGCGACGGTTGTTCGGGTTGTAGGTCGGCTGGTTGACCATGGCCAGGATCTCGCCGGTCTTCACGTCCATGATGACCAGGCTGCCGGCCTTGGCGCCGTTCTCGACGATGGCATTGCGCAGTTCGCGGTTGGCCAGGTATTGCAGGCGCAGGTCAATCGACAACGCCAAGGGCTTGCCGGCCTTGGCGTTTTTGGTGACCTGGACATCCTTGATCAGTCTGCCGCGCCGATCCTTGATGACCTGACGCTTGCCGGGGACCCCGGCCAGCCACTCGTCATAGGCCAGTTCGACCCCCTCGCGGCCGCGGTCGTCGATGTCGGTAAAACCGACCATGTGCGCGGTCACTTCGCCGGCCGGGTAGAAACGCCGGAACTCTTCGATGCCATAAACCCCCGGCACCTTGAGATCGAGAACCTGCTGGCCCTGCTCGGGCGTCAGGCCGCGCACCAGGTAGATGAACTCTTTATTGGCTTGAGCTTCAAGGCGCTCGGCCAGTGCTTTGGGGTCTTGCCCCAAGGCAGCAGCCAGTGCCGGCCACTTGTCCTTGGCCAGCTGCATTTCCTTGGCGTTGGCCCACAGGGTGGTCACCGGCGTACTGACGGCCAGCGGCTCGCCGTTACGGTCGGTGATCAGGCCACGGTGAGCCGGGATCGGAATATGCCGGACGCTGCGCGCATCACCCTGTCCCTTGAGGAAGTCGCGATCGACCACCTGCAGGTCGATGATGCGCCAGGCGATCGCCGCCACCATGATGCCGAGCAAAGCCAGCACCAAGCGGAACCGCCAGGGAAAGAGTGCGCCTTCAAGCTTCATCATGGCGCCACCATCTGCACTTCTGCCGCGCCGGGAATACGCATTTTCAGTTGTTCGGTGGCCAGCACTTCGATCCGGCTATGGGCGGTCCAGGTGCTTTGCTCGAGAATCAGCCGGCCCCACTCCGCCTGCGCCTTGTCGCGCACACTCAACTCGCCGTACAGCGCGTTGAGCAGCTGGCGGTTCCAGTGGGCGCTGTAGGACACCGCAATCGCGGACACAAGAACGCCGATGAACAGCAGAAGCATGAAAAAGCTTCCGCCTGGAAGTGGCTTGGCGAAGAGCTTGCTCACCGCAGCTTCTCCGCTACGCGCATGACAGCACTACGGGCACGCGGGTTGGCTTTGAGCTCGGCATCGGAGGCCGTCTGCGCTTTGCCATGGATTTTGATTTTCGGCTCGAAAGCCACGTGGCGCACCGGCAGATTGCGAGGCAGGTTGTCCGCCTCGCCCTTCACCAGCTTGCGCATGAACAATTTGACGATGCGATCTTCCAGGGAATGGAAGCTGATCACCACCAGGCGACCGCCCACTTCGAGAGATTCCAGCGCCGCTTCGAGGCCGGCCTCGAGATCGCCCAGCTCGTTGTTGACGTGAATGCGCAAACCCTGGAATGCGCGGGTAGCCGGGTTCTTGCCCTTTTCCCACGCCGGGTTGGCGACTTTCAAGACTTCCGCCAGGTCGGCGGTGCGCTCGAACGGCTTGATGTCGCGGCGCTCAGCCACGGCGCGAGCCATGCGCCCGGAGAAACGCTCTTCGCCGTATTCCTTGAACACACGGGCGATTTCTTCCACCGGCGCGGTGTTGACGAACTCCGCCGCGCTGATGCCGCGGGACGGGTCCATGCGCATGTCCAGAGGACCATCATTGAGAAAACTGAAGCCGCGCTCAGGATCGTCGAGCTGCGGCGAAGATACGCCCAGGTCAAGCAACACGCCGCTGACCTTGCCATCCAGGCCGCGCTCGGCCACTTCCGAACCCAGCTCGGCAAAGCTGCGCTGCACAACGACAAAGCGGCCGTCTTCGGCCGCTAGCGCTTGCCCTGTGGCAATCGCTTGAGGATCTTTGTCGAATCCGAGCAGCCGGCCATCCGGCCCGAGCTTGCTGAGGATCAGACGACTATGACCGCCGCGACCGAAGGTGCCATCCAGATAGCAGCCATCAGGACGTACGGCGAGAGCCTCGACGGCTTCGTCAAGCAGTACGGTGATGTGGTTAAAGCCGCTATCAATAGTCACAGGATCAAATCACGCAGTTCATCAGGCATGGCGCCCGGTTGTTGAATAGCTGCCAGGTCCGCTGCGGAAACAGCATTCCAGGCATCCTCGTCCCACAGTTGGAACTTGTTCAGTTGGCCTACCAACATCGCGCGCTTATCCAATTTGGCGTATTCGCGCAGACGCGGCGGAACCAGAAAACGACCACTGCCATCGAGTTCGAGGTCGACGGCATTACCAATCAGCAAACGCTGCAAGCGACGGTTTTCTTCCCGTAGCGAAGGCAGCGCGCGCAGCTTGGTTTCAATAATTTCCCACTCATCGAGGGGGTAGACACACAAACACGGATCAACGGCATCAATAGTGACGATAAGTTGCCCAGAACTACGCGAAACGAGCTCGTCACGGTACCGGCTCGGCATGGCGAGACGGCCCTTTGCGTCGAGACTGATAGCGTTAGCTCCGCGAAACACGTCAGCGTTTCTCCAAATTTTAGCGTTTTACGCTCAAAAAACCCACTTCATGCCACTTTCCGCCACTTGCGCACACTATAGGAATGCGCCCACCACACCGTCAAGGCACGGAGCGACGGAAAAGCCTTATAGAACGGAGATTTAGGAGACTAAAAGGAGGGGTAACGGGAATTTGGCGAGGGATTTGGCGCAATAACTTCAATCAGCTCAAGAAGCTGTATCGCGAAGTTAAAGTAATTTGTTAAGAGTAAGATCTTTTCGGTATTACAAAAGCGCTTCTGCTATTGATTCAAGCAGGGAGGGAAAAGGTGGAGAGTCGATCTGTAAGCCGGGTTCTGTCGAGGACAGTCATTCCTCTACGATGGCCATCGCTGGACATCTTTAGCAACCTACCCGGTTCCAGCGCGGGCCACGCCTTGGAACCCTATTTGGTCTTGCTCCGAGTGGGGTTTACCTAGCCACGAACTGTTGCCAGACGTGCGGTGCGCTCTTACCGCACCTTTTCACCCTTACCGGCACCGAAGTGCTTAGGCGGTTATTTTCTGTGGCACTTTCCGTAGGCTCACGCCTCCCAGGCATTACCTGGCACTCCGCCCTATGGAGCCCGGACTTTCCTCCCCCCTCTAATTTTCATAGAGGGCAGCGACTGTCCAATCGACTCTCCGCCGCGCAGGTTAACGGCAGAGCGGCGGAAGAACAAGTGATAAAAGCCTTTTGCCATTCCGTCGATCGCGTTTACTCGCCTTTCTGTTTATCCAGCGCCACCTGATAGAGAACATTCTTGCGCACGCCGGTAATTTCCGCCGCCAATGCCGCGGCCCGCTTGAGCGGCATCTCCTTGAGCAGCAGATCGAGAACCCGCATCGCCTCACCGCTCACAGCCTCGTCGCTTTCCGGCGCCGACCATCCCGCCACCAGCACCACGCATTCGCCGCGCTGCTGATTGCTGTCCGCCTCGACGAAAGCCCGCAACTCCGAAAGCGGCAGCCCCTTGAGGGTTTCAAAGGTCTTGGTCAGCTCCCGGGCCAGCAATGCCGGGCGCTCGCCACCGAACACCAACTCCATATCCTGCAGGCACTCGAGGATGCGGTGCGGCGCCTCATAGAAAATCAGCGTGCGCGGCTCTTCCTTTAATAGCTCAAGACGCCCGCGCCGCCCTACCGCCTTGGCCGGCAAAAAGCCCTCGAAGATAAAACGATCGGAAGGCAGCCCCGCCGCCGACAAGGCAGCAATCAGAGCACAAGCCCCAGGAACAGGAACGACATTGATACCCGCCGCTCGCGCCTGACGCACCAGGTGGTAACCCGGATCGGAGATCAACGGCGTGCCCGCATCGGAAATCAGCGCAACGCTGTCTCCCGCCAACAGACGAGTGAGAAAACGGCTGCCTTCATCCCGTTCGTTATGTTCATGACAGGCGGCCAGCGGTGTGGAAATCCCGAAGTGCTGCATCAAGCGCTGCGAGTGACGCGTGTCCTCGGCGGCGATCAACGCCACCTCACGCAAGATCTTCAAGGCCCGGGCACTGATGTCGTCCAGGTTGCCGATGGGCGTCGCCACCACATAAAGCGAGCCAGCAGCGGAATTCAAAGGACCTGGAGCAGTCAAAGCGCACACCTCTTGATCGGTAAAAGCCACATTGTAGCGCGTAGAAGCCTTCGGAATGCGCGTCACAGGCACCTTGCGCCCGTGACAACGCCAGCCGTTCTAAAGCACTGCAACATTTGCACGACCTAAAATAGAGGGTTTATTGCCAGTAACATCGCGCCCCGGCCAGTGCTTGGGTACAATTCCACGCTAATTTGATCGAGTATCAGGAACACTTACATGATCGCTTGCCTGCGGCTGTTCTCTGCCTTATGCCTTGCTGCCCTCCTGGCAGCTTGCGCCAGCTCGCCCTCCTCCAGCCTTGGCGAACTTCCACGGACCCCGGATGCCAGCATCGAGCAACTGCTCGAACAGGCCGCCAACAGCAAAACACCCGACAAGGCAGCCCTGCTGCGCTTGAGCGCTGCCGACCTGGCCTACCGCCAAGGCAACGCCGGCCAGGCCGCGCAAATTCTGCAACAAGTGCCGATGGAGCAGCTCAAGCCCGGTCAGCAGGTTTTCGCCAGCACCCTGGCCGCCGAACTGGCCATGACTCGCAACCAGCCAAAGGCCGCCTTGACTGCCCTGAGCCACCCAAGCCTGCAACGCCTGAGCGAACTGCCGGAAAACCAGCAGATCCGCACCGGCACTGTCCACGCTCGTGCGCTCGAGGCTGACGGCCAAGCCCTTGCCGCAGCTCGGGAACGCATTTTCATTGCGCCACTGCTCAAGGACGACGCCGCGAGCAAGAACCATGAAGCCATCTGGGCATTGATTGCCAGCTTGCCGAACGATCAACTGCAAGCCGTCAGCAACGATGACCTGGGCGGCTGGATGAGCCTGGCGCTGGCGGTGAAGACCGCCGGTACCCTGGAACAGCAGCAGGCCGCCATCGACAACTGGCGTGCACAGAACCCCAAGCATCCGGCCGCCATTCAACTGCCGCTGCCACTGACCAAACTCAAGGAACTGGCCAGCCAGCCGCTGTCCAAGATCGCCCTGCTGTTGCCGCAAGACGGCCCGTTGGCCGCGGTCTCCAAGGCCCTGCGCGACGGCTTCATGGCCGCGCACTATCAAGCCCAGCAAGCCGGGCAGAAACCACCCAGCATCGAGTTCTACGACAGCTCGCGCCTGACTTCGCTGGATGACTTCTATCGCAAGGCCCAGGCAGATGGCGTGCAACTGGTCGTCGGCCCCCTGGAAAAACCGCTGGTCAAGCAGCTCGCTGCACGCCCGCAACTGCCTATCACCACCCTGGCGCTGAACTACAGCGAAGGCGAGCAAGGCCCGGCGCAACTGTTCCAGTTCGGCCTGGCCGCCGAAGACGAAGCTCGCGAAGTCTCCCGCCGCGCCCGCGCCGACGGCCTGCACCGCGCCGCTGTCCTGGTGCCACGCGGCGAATGGGGCGATCGTGTGCTCAAGGCTTTCCGTCAGGACTGGGAAAGCAACGGCGGTAGCGTGGTCGGTATCGAACGCGTCGATCAGCCGGTAGCCCTGGCCCAGCAGATTGCCGACCTGTTCCAACTGCGCCAGAGCGAAGCCCGCGCCAAGAGCCTGCAGAACGCCGCCGGCACTCAGGTGGCCGCGCAACCTTCGCGTCGCCAGGACATCGAGTTCATTTTCCTCGCGTCCACTCCGCAACAGGCACAACAGATCAAGCCGACCCTGAACTTTCAGTACGCCGGTGACGTACCTGTCTATGCCACCTCCCATGTCTTCAGCGCCAGCGGCGACCAGAACCAGTACAACGACATGAACGGCATACGTTTCTGCGAAACGCCTTGGCTGCTGGACGCCAATGACCCGCTGCGCCGCCAGGTAGCCGCGCAGTGGCCACAAGCCGGCGGCAGCCTGGGCCGACTGTATGCGATGGGCGCCGACGCTTATCGCCTGGCGCCACGCCTGGGGCAACTCAAGGCACTGCCGGACAGTCGCATCGAAGGCCTGTCGGGCAGCCTGACCATGAGTCCGAGCCAGCGCGTTCAACGCCAGTTGCCGTGGGCCGAGTTCGTCAGCGGCCAGGTCACTCGCCTGCCAGACACCCAGCGTTAATGCCACAAGGATCACGCCAGCAAAGCGGTCAGGATGCCGAAGCCCAAGCGCTCCGGCATCTTGAACAACAGGGACTGCGCCTGCTGGCGCGGAATTGGTTGTGCAAACGCGGCGAGCTTGATCTGGTCATGCTTGACGGCGATACAGTAGTATTCGTCGAAGTCCGCTACAGACAACACACGCAATGGGGTGGCGCACTGGGCAGTATCGACGCACGCAAGCGTCAAAAACTGATACTCGCCGCACAGCTTTTCCTGCAGCGCGAGTCGCGCTGGTCCAGCTACCCTTGCCGCTTCGATGTGGTCGCCATAGACGGCGCCCCAGGCACGACAACTCATTTGAACTGGCTACGGAATGCCTTTGACAGCTGATCGACGCTCTCGGGCCGAGCCGGACATTTTCACTCAACATTTTTGCTCTTTGCTTTGCGGGCAGCACATTCACGTGCCAGAAAGCCGCGCCACTTAAGGTCACACAGATGGACATGCAATCCCGAATTCGCCAGCTTTTTCAGGCCAGTATCGACACCAAGCAGCAGGCGATGGACGTACTTGCACCGCACATCGAGCAAGCCAGCCAGGTCATGGTCAACGCCCTGCTCAACGAAGGGAAAATGCTTTCCTGCGGCAACGGCGGCTCGGCCGGCGATGCCCAGCACTTTTCTTCCGAGCTGCTCAACCGTTTCGAGCGTGAGCGCCCGAGCCTGCCAGCCATTGCGCTGACTACCGATAGCTCGACGATCACCTCGATCGCCAACGACTACAGCTACAACGAAGTCTTTTCCAAGCAGATTCGCGCCCTGGGCCAGCCCGGCGATGTTCTGCTGGCGATTTCCACCAGCGGCAACTCGGCGAACATTATTCAAGCGATCCAGGCCGCACATGATCGCGAAATGATTGTCGTAGCATTGACCGGTCGCGATGGCGGCGGCATGGCATCCCTGCTATTGCCGGAAGATGTCGAGATTCGCGTACCGGCCAATGTCACTGCACGTATCCAGGAAGTCCACCTGCTGGCGATCCACTGCCTCTGCGACTTGATCGACAGCCAACTGTTCGGGAGTGAAGAATGACCCCTAATCGCCTTGGCCTACTGGCCCTGACCCTAGCCTTGAGCATCAGCGGTTGCAGCTCGGTGATTACCGCCACCCGCGAAAGCCCGATCGAAGACGACCGCGGCACCCGCACCTTCGGCAGCAAGATCGATGACTCGCTGATCCAGACCAAAGTCGAAGTGAACGTCGCCAAGGCCAGTCCGGACCTGGACCACAATTCGCACATCGTGGTGACCAGCTTCAACGGCATCGTCCTGCTCGCTGGCCAGACCCCGCGCGCCGACCTCAAGACACTCGCCGAGCAGGCCGCCAGCGCCGTGCAACGAGTGAAGAAGGTCCATAACGAACTGCAGGTTCTGCCGCCCTCTTCCCTGCTGGCCCGGCAGAACGATGCCTGGCTGACCACCAAGATCAAGACCCAGATGCTGACCGACGCCAGCATTCCAGGCTCGCGCATCAAGGTCGTGACGGAAAACGGCATCGTCTATCTGCTGGGCCTGCTGACCCAACAGGAAGCCACCCAGGCGACCAATCTGGTACAGGGCGTTTCCGGCGTGCAGAAAATCGTCAAACTCTTCGAATACATCGACTGATGTAGGCGAAAGGCACGGGCACAAAAAAGGCGATCCGGATGGATCGCCTTTTTTATTACTTCACAACCTTCAGACTGGGTCGACCGCTTGGACGCGGCGGCTCGTTATCCGGTGGTGGAATATCATCATCCGGCTCGATTTCATCGTCCTCGTCATCCACGGGCGACTCCAGATCGAACACCATACCCTGACCATTCTCCCGGGCGTAAATGCCCAGGATCGCTGGCACAGGGACATACAGACTATGCGGAACGCCACCGAAGCGCCCCTCGAAAGTCACCACCTCGTTATCCATGTGCAGATGACGCACGGCACTCGGCGAAATATTCAGGACGATCTGTCCGTCACTGGCAAAACCCTGAGGCACCTGCACTGCCGGGTATTCGGAGTTGACCAGCATATGCGGGGTGCAATCGTTGTCCACAATCCACTCGTAGAGCGCGCGGACCAGATAAGGTCGACTGGAGTTCATAGCGGCTCCTTAAGCCTTAGCGCATGTCGCGTTCGACGCCAGACAGACTCGCCTGGAACGTCTCACGGGCGAACTGGCGCTCCATGTAATCAAGCAACGGCTTGGCTTGCCGTGGCAATTCAATACCCAGAATCGGCAATCTCCAGAGTATTGGTAATAGGCAGCAATCCACCAGACTTTGTTCCTCACTGAGGAAAAACGGCTTCTCCGCGAACAGCGGCGAAACGCCGGTCAGGCTCTCGCGCAGCTCTTTACGAGCCTGAGCACGGGCCGCTTCCTTGGTCCGGGAATCCAGGATCAGGTCCACCAGCCCACACCAGTCACGCTGGATCCGATGGATCAGCAGACGGCTATTGGCACGCGCCACAGGGTAAACCGGCAGTAGTGGCGGGTGCGGGTAACGCTCATCCAGATATTCCATCACCACGGTCGACTCCCACAACGCCAGGTCACGATCGACCAGGGTGGGCAGACTGCCGTAAGGGTTCACTTCGATCAGCTTCGGCGGCTGACGCCCCGCCTCCACACTGATGATCTCGGCGCTGACACCCTTCTCTGCGAGCACGATACGTACTCGGTGGGAATAGTGGTCGGCGGGGTCGGAGTAACAGGCCAACCGATTGGTCACGCCCATGGCGGTCCTCCTCGCTTGTTGAAATTATCGGAAGCAGAAAAACGAGCGCGCCCAGAGGGCGCCTCCCGTAACGCCTGGATGATCCAGACTCGTTACACCTTCAGAGACGCCCTTGGGCGCGCACGATTAACAGCAATGAATTACAGCTTTATCAATGAACGTCTTTCCAGTATTCGCGCTTGAGCAGATAGGCGAACACGAAGAAGAAGGCCAGATACAGTAACACATAGGTGCCGATACGTTGATGCTCCAGCTTGACCGGGTTGGCCGAGTAGGCCAGGAAGGTCACCAGATTCTTGACCTTCTCGTCGAACTGCTCCTCGTTGAGCGTGCCGGTTTTTGGCAGCACGGTCAGCTGGTCGCAGGCTTCATGGGTCAAGGCGGTGCCGGTCAGTGGATCGTATTGCTTCTTGCCGTCCTCGACGATCTGCACCTGCTTGCAACCAACAACCTGACGGCCTTGCAGGCCGACCAGAACGTTAGGCATGCCCACGTTAGGGAAGACCTTGTTGTTCACGCCCCATGGGCGCGCAGGGTCTTCGTAGAAGGAGCGCAGGTAGCCATAGAGCCAGTCGGTACCACGCACACGAGCCACCAGGGTCAGGTCGGGCGGAGCCGCACCGAACCAGGTCTTGGCGTCAGCCGGCTGCATGCCGATGTTCATGTGATCACCGATTTTGGCACCGGTGAACACCAGCTTGCTCATCATCAGATCGTGAGGAATCCCCAGATCGTCGGCAACCCGCTCATAGCGCTGGAACTTGGCGCTGTGACAGCCCATGCAATAGTTGGCGAATGTTCGCGCACCATCCTGCATGGCGACCTTGTCGGAGACGTCGATGTCGACTTTTTCCAGCTCGGGACCACCGTGTTCGGCCGCGAAGGACAGTACAGGCATAGCAGCAAGAATCAGTACAGCAAATAGCTTTTTCATCAGCCAGTCACCCTTTCCGGAACCGGTTTGGTCTTCTCGAGCCTGGTGTAGAACGGCATCAGAATGAAGTAGGCGAAGTACAGGAAGGTACATACCTGCGACAGCAGCGTACGACCCGGAGTCGGTGCCAGAACGCCCAGGATCCCCAGGATCACGAACGAGATGCAGAACACCACCAGCCAGATCTTGCTCAGCCAGCCCTTGTAGCGCATGGATTTGACCGGGCTGCGGTCAAGCCATGGCAGCACGAACAGCACAGCGATCGCCGCGCCCATCGCAATCACACCCAGCAGCTTGTCCGGAACCGCGCGCAGAATCGCGTAGAACGGGGTGAAGTACCAAACCGGGGCAATATGCTCAGGCGTCTTGAACGGGTTGGCTTGTTCGAAGTTCGGCTTCTCGAGGAAATAACCACCCATTTCCGGGAAGAAGAACACGATCGAACAGAAGATGAACAGGAACACCACCACACCGACGATATCTTTCACGGTGTAGTACGGGTGGAAGGCGATGCCATCCAGCGGTACGCCGTTTTCATCCTTGTGCTTCTTGATGTCCACGCCATCCGGGTTGTTCGAACCCACTTCGTGCAGCGCCAGGATGTGCAGCACCACCAGACCGAGAATCACGATCGGCAGGGCCACTACGTGCAAGGCGAAGAAGCGGTTCAGGGTAATACCGGAAATCAGGTAGTCACCACGGATCCACTGGGTCAGATCGTTACCGATGACCGGGATCGCACCAAACAGCGAGATGATCACCTGGGCGCCCCAGTAGGACATTTGCCCCCAAGGCAGCAGGTAGCCCATGAAGGCTTCGGCCATCAGCGCCAGGTAGATCAGCATGCCGAACAGCCACACCAGTTCACGCGGCTTCTGGTAGGAACCGTAGAGCAGGCCACGGAACATGTGCAGATAGACCACGATGAAGAACGCCGAGGCGCCGGTGGAGTGCAGCAGACGCAGGATCGAGCCGTACTCGACGTCGCGCATGATGTATTCGACGGAAGCGAAAGCCTCTTCAGCCGATGGGGTGTAGCTCATGGTCAACCAGACACCGGTGACGATCTGGTTGACCAGAACCAGCAGAGCCAGGGAACCAAAGAAATAGAAGAAGTTGAAGTTCTTCGGGGCGTAATACTTGCTGAGATGGTCTTCCCACATCTTGGTTGCGGGGAAGCGCGCATCAACCCAATCCATGAACTTGCTCATCACGCTTTCTCCGTATCGACGCCGATGACAATAAGGTCGTCCGACTCATAGGAATGCGGGGGTACTGGCAGGTTCAAAGGCGCAGGTTGCGACTTGTAGACGCGGCCAGCCAGATCGTAGTGGGAACCGTGGCAAGGGCAGAAATAGCCACCTACCCAATCCTTGCCCAGATCCGCAGGCGCCACTTCAGGGCGGAATGTCGGCGAGCAACCCAGGTGGGTGCAGATACCGATCAGCAGCAGAATCTCTGGCTTGATCGAACGCACTTCCGGGTCGACGTAGGTTGGTTGAACAGAGTTCTTGGAGTCGGGGTCGGAAAGTTGCCCCTCGATCTTTTTGAGATTCCCCAGGATTTCCTGTGTACGGCGGACGATGAATACCGGTTGACCACGCCACTCAGCAATCATCTGCTGACCTGGGTCGATCTTGCTGATATTCACTTTCACCGGTGCCCCTGCGGCTTTCGCCTTGGCACTGGGAAACCATGACCCCACGAACGGGACCGCAGCCCCCACCGCTCCTGCAGCACCCACCACGGATGTGGCTGCTACAAGGAAGCGACGCCGGCCTGCATTCACGCCGTCATTGCTCATTCAGTCCTCTCCCATCAGCTTTGTGGCCTGTTAAATCAGGCATCTACTAAGTAAAAATCTGAACTTATAAAAATTTTGCCGAATGGTAATGAAAAGCCCCTACTCTGACAAGGTAATTACCAACTTGGCCCTGCCCCAAGCCCTGTAGTATAGGGGCTCTGCGGATGTGGCAAGTTGTCACAGCGCAAAATAATCGCCCATAAAAAAACGCCCAGCTCCGCGAGGAGACTGGGCGTTTTTTGAACGCGAAAGCGAATTAACGCTTCGAGTACTGCGGACGCTTACGCGCTTTACGCAGACCAACTTTCTTACGTTCAACTTCACGTGCGTCACGGGTTACGAAACCGGCTTTACGCAGAGCGCTGCGCAGAGTTTCGTCGTAATCCATCAGAGCGCGAGTGATGCCGTGGCGGATTGCGCCAGCTTGGCCACTCACACCACCGCCGATAACGGTGACGTAGATGTCGAACTTCTCGACGGTCTCGGTCAGTTCCAGCGGCTGACGAACTACCATGCGGGCAGTTTCGCGGCCGAAGAAGTTATCCAGGGAGCGGTTGTTGATGGAGATGTTGCCAGTGCCCGGACGCAGGAAAACGCGTGCGGTTGCAGTCTTGCGACGGCCAGTGCCGTAATTTTGAGTCGCCGACATAATGAACTATTCCGTTAAATCTTCAGTTCTTGGGGCTGCTGAGCAGTATGAGGGTGTGCAGCGCCCGCATAGACTTTCAGCTTACGGTACATGTCGCGACCCAGCGGGTTCTTAGGCAGCATGCCTTTTACCGCGGTCTCGATCACGCGCTCAGGGGCCTTGGCGATCAGCTTTTCAAAGTTGATCGACTTGATGCCGCCCGGGAAACCGGAGTGGGAGTAGTACATTTTGTCAGTGGTTTTAGCGCCAGTAACACGTACTTGCTCAGCGTTGATCACGACGATGTAGTCACCGGTGTCGACGTGAGGGGTGTACTCAGGCTTGTGCTTGCCACGCAGACGGCTCGCGATTTCGGTGGCCAGACGACCCAGGGTCTGACCAGCAGCGTCGACGACAAACCAGTCGCGCTTAACTGTTTCCGGTTTAGCAGTAAAAGTTTTCATTCTTTATAGCCTCAGGGGCCGCCCTGTAAATTAGACGGCGGATCTTACTGAATAGTGCGTACTTTGACAAGTCAAAGGCAGCCGGATACAGACGCTATCGGGGGCTCGGGTCAGCGCGTCCGTTATACGGCAAGATTCTTCGGCAGGCGGCGCATCACTTCCACTGCAGAAAGAGCTGCGGAATTATGCAGATTGCGAAAAAAAATTCAACCTGCTTTTATGATTGTTTTGCCGAAGGAGCACCCGATGGACTATCGCCAGCTAGGCCGGACCGACCTGAACGTGAGTGCAATCTGCCTGGGAACCATGACCTGGGGCGAGCAAAACAGCGAGTCCGAGGCCTTCGCCCAGATCGAACGGGCCAAGGCTGCGGGGATCAACTTCATCGACACCGCCGAGATGTACCCGGTGCCGCCAAAGGCCGAAACCTACGCCACCACCGAGCGCTACATCGGTAACTGGTTCAAGGCTCGCGGCGATCGCGCCGACTGGATCCTCGCCAGCAAGATCGCCGGCCCCGGCAACACCATCGACTACATCCGCGACAAGCAGCTCAAACACAACCGCACGCACATAGTCCAGGCCGTGGACGCCAGCCTCAAGCGCCTGCAGACCGACTGGATCGACCTCTACCAATTGCATTGGCCGGAGCGCAGCACCAACTTCTTCGGCCAACTGGGCTACAGGCACAAGGAAGAAGACTTCACCCCACTGGAAGAAACCCTCGAAGCCCTGGACGAACAGGTCAAGGCGGGCAAGATCCGCCACATCGGCCTGTCCAACGAAACGCCCTGGGGCACCATGAGGTTCCTGGCCCTGGCCGAGAGCCGCGGCTGGCCACGGGCAGTATCGATCCAGAACCCCTACAACCTGCTCAACCGCAGCTTCGAAGTGGGCCTGGCGGAAATCGCCATTCGCGAACAATGTGGGTTGCTGGCCTACTCGCCCCTGGCGTTCGGTTTCCTTTCCGGCAAATACGAAGGCGGCGCGCGCCCGGCCAAAGGCCGCCTGAGCCTCTACAGCCGCTTCAGCCGCTACTTCAACCCACAGTCGGAAGCAGCCTGCAGCCGTTATGTCGCCCTGGCCCGCGAACACGGCCTGGACCCGGCGCAAATGGCCCTGGCGTTCGTCACCCAGCAGCCGTTCGTCACCAGCAACATCATCGGCGCGACCACCCTCGAGCAACTGGACAGCAACATCGCCAGTCTCGAGCTGAAACTGTCGAATGAGGTGCTGGCCGGCATCGAGGCGATCCACAAGGATCACCCGAACCCGGCGCCGTAACCCACCCTCCTGTGGGAGCGAGCCCACCAGGCTCGCCCCTGCACAGGGGATAATGCGCTACAGGGAACGCGCGATGATTTCCTTCATGATCTCGTTGGTCCCGGCATAGATCCGCTGCACTCGTGCATCCGCCCAGGCCCGGGCTATCGGGTACTCCCACATGAAGCCGTAACCGCCGTGCAGCTGCACGCACTCGTCGAGCACCTTGCACTGCAGGTCCGTGCCCCAGTACTTGGCCATCGCGGCGGTCGGCACATCGAGCTTGCCTTGCAGGTGCAGCTCCAGGCAGCGGTCGACGAATACCCGGCCAATCTGAATCTCGGTGGCCATCTCCGCCAGCTTGAAGCGGGTGTTCTGGAAATCGGCGATCGACTTGCCGAAAGCCTTGCGCTCGCGGGTGTACTCCAGGGTCCACTGCAATGCCGCCTCGGCTGACGCCAGGCCACCTACCGCCACCGTCAGGCGCTCCTGGGGCAGCTCCTGCATCAGATAGGCAAAGCCCGCGCCGGCCTGCCCCAGCAGGTTTTCCTTGGGTACGCGAACGTCCTGGAAGAACAGCTCAGACGTGTCCTGCGCCTTCATGCCGACTTTTTCCAGGCGCTTGCCCTTGGAGAAACCAGGCGTATCCGCCTCCACCAGGAACAGGCTGGTGCCCTTGGCGCCGGCCTTGGGATCGGTCTTGGCCACGACGATCACCAGATCGGCCAGATAGCCGTTGGTGATAAAGGTCTTGGAGCCGTTGATCACATAGTCGTCACCGTCCAGCACCGCGGTGGTCTTGACCCCCTGTAGGTCGGAACCGGCGCCCGGCTCGGTCATGGCGATGGCCGTGACCATCTCGCCGGACACCAGTTTCGGCAGGTACTTGTGCTTCAGCTCCTCGCTGCCGTAATGCAGGATGTAGGGCGCGACAATATCGGAATGCAGGGAGAAGCCGATGCCGGTCAGACCAAGACGCCCCACCTCCTCGATCACCACCGCGCTATAGAGAAAGTCGGCCCCCAGTCCGCCGTACTCTTCGGGGAGGTGGGAGCAGAGCATTCCCGCTTCACCGGCCTTGTTCCACAAGGCCCGGTCGATGTAGCCCTGCTTTTCCCATTGCCCATGGAATGGCACGGCCTCCTTTTCCAGGAAGGTGCGTACGCTGTCACGAAAGAGTTCGTGCTCGGAGCTGAACAAGGTTCTGGGGATCATGGGGCCACCTGTCGTTATTGTTAGCCGGGATTGGCCCACAGAGCCTAAGCCCACGGATACGACACAGGACACTGGACACATCCGACAAAAAATAAGACGATCCAGCCGTCTGGTGACCACTTTCCCCTATAAGAACAATTGAATTATGTCTAACCAAACCTCCACGCCCTTGCGGCGCGTCAGCATCCTGGCTATCGACCGGGTTTTCGCCTCCACCCTCATGCAAGCCAAGGATTTCTTCCATCTGGCCAGCCTGCGCTACGGCAAGCAGCTGGGCCAGGGCCTGACCCCGGCGTTCGAAACCCGCCTGGTCAGCCCGGACGGAAAACCGGTGTGCAGTTTCAGCAACGTGATCATGCCGGTGGACGGCGCCCTGGAAGATACCGACGTGATTATCCTCCCGGCGTTCTGGGACGATTTCGAAACCCTCTGCCAACGTTATCCACAGATCCTGCCCTGGCTGCGCCAGCAACATGCCCGCGGCGCGGTGCTCTGCGGCGAGGCCACCGGGGTGTTCTGGCTGGCCGAGGCCGGGTTGCTCGACGGCAAGGAAGCCACCACTTACTGGCGCTTCTTCAATGCCTTCAGCGAGCGCTTCCCCAAGGTCCAGCTCAATCAGGACAAGCACCTGACCGACGCCGACAACCTGTATTGCGCCGGCGGCACCACCTCGGCCTGCGACCTGTACATCTACCTGATCGAGCGTTTCTGCGGCGCCAACGTCGCCCAGGCCGTGGCTCGCGACATTCTCTATGAAGTGCAGCGCAGCTATTCCCCGGGACGTATCGGCTTCGGCGGCCAGAAGCTGCACCAGGACGTGATCATCCTGCAGATCCAGCACTGGCTCGAAGAGCATTTCGCCGACAAGTTCCGCTTCGAGGACGTGGCCCGTGAACACGGCATGAGCATTCGCAACTTCATGCGGCGCTTCCAGACCGCCACCGGCGACAAGCCGCTGCATTACCTGCAACGCCTGCGTATCGAAACTGCCAAGGGCCTGCTCTCGGGGACGCGCAAGAGCATCAAGACCATCAGTTATGAAGTCGGCTATGACGATGCGAGCTTCTTCGCCCGCCTGTTCCGCCAACACACTGAGCTATCGCCGAACCAGTACCGGCAGCAGTTTCACCAACAAGCCGCGTAAATGAAAAAGGGCCTGCAATGCAGGCCCTTCTTTCTATCCGGACAACCCTTAAGGCTTGTGCGCCCGCGAGAGGAACTCGTGGGACTGCATTTCCAGCAGACGGCTGAGGGTGCGCTGGAACTCGAAGGTCAGGCGACCACCGGTGTACAAATCCTTGAGCTCGACTTCAGCGGAAATGATCAGCTTGACGTTACGGTCATAGAACTCGTCGACCATGTTGATGAAACGACGGGCAATGTCGTCGGTGGCGACGCTCATCTGCTCGACACCGCTGACCAGCACGGCGTGGAAGATCTTGCCCAGTTCGATGTAGTCGTTCTGGCTACGCGGACCGTCGCACAGTTCGCGGAAGTCGAACCAGGCCACGTCATCGCAGGTGCGCAGGGCGCGGATTTCGCGGTTCTCGACGATCAGCACATCGTTTTCCACCGCCTGGGTGCATTCCGGCGTCAGCGCGCGGAAGCTCTTGCGCAGGCTTTCGTGGGCCGCTTCGTCCAGCGGGAAGTGAAACAGTTCGGCCTGCTCCAGGTGACGCAAGCGATAGTCCACGCCGCTGTCAACGTTGACGATTTCGGTGTGCTGCTTGATCAGGGCAATCGCCGGCAGGAAGCGCGCACGTTGCAGGCCGTCCTTGTACAGACCGTCCGGCACGATGTTCGAGGTGGCCACCAGGGTCACGCCGTTCTTGAACAGCTCTTCCATCAGCGTGCCGAGGATCATGGCGTCGGTGATGTCGGAGACGAAAAACTCGTCGAAGCAGATCACCCGGGCCTCGTCGGCGAAGCGCTTGGCGATGATGGTCAGCGGGTTCTTCTCGCCGCCCAGGGTCTTCATCTCTTCGTGCACACGCTTCATGAAGCGGTGGAAGTGAGTACGGACCTTCTGCTTGAACGGCAGGGCTTCAAAGAAGGTATCGACCAGATAGGTCTTGCCACGCCCTACCCCGCCCCAGAAGTACAGGCCCTTGACCGGCGCCTGGTCTTTCTTGCCAAACAGCTTGCCCAGCAGGCCCGGCTTGTTGTTCGACGCGGCGATCAGATCGTCGTACAGGCGCTGCAAATGACGCACGGCGGTTTCCTGCGCAGCGTCGTGGAAGAACTCCGGGCGTTTCAGATCAGCTTGGTATCGTTCTAGGGGCGTCATAATTCGTTAGCAAGGCAACAAAAACGGGCCGTCACTGTAGCGACGGCCCTTGAGAATGGCAATCAGCCCTTGGTCGGGAGATTGCGGTTAGTCCTGCACAGGCGTCAGGGCGACGCGCAGCGCATCGATCGCCGCATCGCGGGCCGCCGCGTCGGCAAAGGCCGGGCTGTCGGCCACGCACTCACCTTCCAGCCAGACGCTGAAGCTCAGCGCTTCGCTGCGCAGATCCAGAGCCTGGCCGGCTTGCAGTTGCTTGGTCACGGCACCCGCGGTCTTGCCGTCGGCGAAGTTGCGCGACAGCAACAGTTGCTCGCCATCGGCGGCCAGCAGGCGGAATCGGAAGCTGCCGTCGTCTTCGCGGAAGCTGACGAAGCGCGCGGCCTTGGCCGCTTTCTTCTTGATGGTCGCCGCCACTTGCACCTGGTTGACGAACGAACGCAGGCCCACGGCCTCGCGCAGCTCGTTGAGGAACGGCGTGGCCACGGTGCGGGCTTTCTTGGCGCCGGCCTGGAGGATGTCTTCCAGGTCCGAAGGGCGCTCGATCAACTGGTGATAACGCTCGCGCGCCTCGCCCAGCTGGTTGTCCAGCAGCTGGAACAGACGATTCTTCGCCTCGCCCCAACCCAGGCCCTGCAGCAGTTCGCTGCGGAACTCGTCAGCCTGGGCCTGTGTCGCGAAGGCCTGGAACAGGGTGAACAGGTGCGCGTTGTCCGGGTCCTTGGCTTCGCCAGGAGCACGGGAGTCGGTGACGATGCGCGAGATCGCGTCCTTCATGTCCTTGGCGCTGCTGAACAACGGGATGGTGTTGTCGTAGCTCTTGGACATCTTGCGCCCGTCGAGACCCGGCAAGGTGGCGACGCTTTCCTCGATCACTGCCTCGGGCAGGGTGAAGAACTCTTTGCCCTGGCCGAACAGGTGGTTGAAACGCTGGCCGATGTCACGGGCCATTTCCACGTGCTGAATCTGGTCGCGACCGACCGGCACCTTGTGCGCATTGAACATCAGGATGTCTGCGGCCATCAGCACCGGGTAGCTGTACAGGCCCATGGTGATGCCGGCATCCGGGTCTTCACCGGTTTCGACGTTTTTATCCACCGAAGCCTTGTAGGCATGGGCGCGGTTGAGCAGGCCCTTGGCTGCCACGCAGGTCAGCAACCAGGTCAGCTCGGGGATTTCCGGGATGTCCGACTGGCGATAGAAAGTCACGCGCTCCACATCCAGGCCACCGGCCAGCCAGGTCGCGGCGATTTCCAGGCGCGAGCGCTGGATACGCAGCGGGTCGTCGCACTTGATCAGGGCGTGATAGTCGGCCAGGAAGTAGAACGAATCGGCATTGCTGTCGCGGCTGGCGAGGATCGCCGGGCGGATGGCGCCGGCGTAGTTGCCCAGGTGCGGCGTGCCGGTGGTGGTGATGCCGGTGAGGATGCGCGTACGAGTAGTCATGGGTAATCGCTTATCAGACTGCAATCAATTCGAGAGTCGTGGCAGCACCAGATCCTTGAGATCGGTGAGCTTGCCATGAAAAAAGTGTCCGCATTCTGCCACTTTCAGCAGCTCATGGGGGCGCTCAAGCGCGTCGGACCAGTCATAGACCAGCTGCGGATCGACCACTTCGTCGGTTTCCGGCTGGATCAGGGTCAGCGGGCAGTTCTGCGGCAGCAGGTCGGTATCGCGCAAACGCATCACGGCGGCGGCGACCATGAACAGGTGCTTGAGCTGTTCACCGCGGGCTTCCAGGCGCCCGCCGAGACTGGCGGCGACAAAGCCGCCGAAGGAGAAACCGAGCAGGGTCATCGGCAGGTCCGGGTGCTGGGCCCGCAGCCATTCGGCAGCCGCCTGCGCGTCGTCGACTTCACCACTGCCCATGTCGTGGCTGCCTTCGCTGGCGCCGACGCCACGGTAGTTGAAACGCAAGGTGATCAGCCCGGCATCGCGCGCCGTACGTTGCAGGGTCGAGACCACCTTGTTGAGCATGGTGCCGCCCTGCACCGGGTTCGGATGGCAGATCAGCGCCACGCCACGGGCGTCGGCGACATCCAGATACAGGGCTTCCAGCTGGCCGACCGGGCCGGCAATCACTACGGGGGTTTCACGCATAAGCAAGGAAGGAACTCCGTGACCTCGAATCGGGTCGACTCGTCTAGCAAATTGTCTGTGCCAATCTATTGCGAGTGAATCGCGGTATACAGCGCAGGTTCGAGCCGTTAACGTAAAGCAAAGCCGTTTATAGAGGAAGGACTCGTGGAACACTCGCTCTTAGTTTGGTTGTTGCCGACTCTTGCCCTGATCGCGGGTGTCGCCATTGGATTTCTGGTCGCTCGCCTGCTGCCGAATGCCGCGCCTAACCGCACGCAACGTCAGCTGGATGATATTCAGGAACGTTTTGACAGCTATCAGAACGAAGTGGTCACCCACTTCAACAGCACCGCCACCCTGGTGAAAAAACTCACTCAAAGCTATCAGGAAGTGCAGGACCATCTCGCCGAGGGCGCCAACCGCCTGGCCCTGGACGAGCTGACCCGCCAACGCCTGCTGGCCGCGCTGCACTCCGACTCGGTGCAGGCTCCACGGGAACGTCTGACTCCGCCGCGCGACCAGGAACCGCCACGGGACTACGCGCCAAAGACGCCTAACGCGCCAGGCATGCTCGACGAGCATTATGGCCTGAAGAAGTAATCGGGCTTCGCAGCCAATAAAAAGCCCCCGGACAACTCGGTTGTCCGGGGGCTTTTTTGTATCTGGTGATTTGCTAGCGACCTCTTCGCGGGCAAAGGCCACACACAAAGATGCCCGATCACAGGATCGGGCATTTCTTCATTCAAACCATCAGTTACGGATACTGCTGAACCGTACCCGGCTGCTGCTGACCACCATACTGCTGACCCGGAATCGCCTTGAGGTTCACTTCCACCCGACGGTTCTGCGCACGGCCATTGACGTCGCTGTTGCTGGCGACCGGGTTATCCGGGCCAGCGCCACGGGCCGACAGGTTGGCACCGCTGACACCTTGCGAGGTCAGGTAGGTCGCCACGCTCTGGGCGCGACGCTGGGACAGGTCCATGTTGTGCTGACGGCTGCCGGTGCTGTCGGTGTAGCCGACGATTTCGATCTGGTTCTGGTTGAACTCCTTGAGGGAGCCGGCCAGGTTGTTCAGCGGTTGATAGAAGCTTGGGGCGATGTTCGCCGAATCGGTGGCGAAGGTGATGTTGCCCGGCATGATCAGTTTGATCTGATCGCCCTGGCGCTGCACTTCGACCCCGGTATTGGCCATGCTGGCGCGCAGTTTCTTCTCCTGCTGGTCGGCGTAGTAGCCATAACCGGCAGCGGAAGCACCGACTACCGCGGCGCCGATCAGCGCGCCCTTGCCACGGTTGTTGTGGTCGATGGCGGCACCGGCCAGCGCGCCGGCCAAGGCACCCAGGCCACCGTATTTTGCAGTTTTGCTCATGCCCGTGGAGCCGTCGGCCTGCCCCTGATTGTCATAGGGGTTAGGCGAAGCACAGCCGGACAACAAGGCCACAGCGGTAGCAACAACGATCAAACGACGCGAGGTGAACATGGAGAAGCTCCTACTTTTTTCATTCTGTGATGCAGCGGACGTTGGCAACAGACCTTTGCAGGCGTTTGAACACGGCCAATGACAAAAATTCCGTGAAACTTTTGACAGCAAATGTCAGGCCCTGACAAAGGGATTCTCACGCATTTCATCGCCCAGGCGGGTGTCCGGACCATGCCCGGCCACCACAGTCGCGTCTTCATCGAGGGTGTACAGACGCTGCTTGATCGAACGCACGATGGTAGCCTGGTCGCCACCCCACAGATCCGTGCGCCCTACCCCGCGCTTGAACAAGGTGTCGCCGGCAATCAGCAGCTTAGCCTCTGCAAACCAGAAGCTCATGGAACCTGGGGTATGTCCCGGCGTATGCAGGGCCACGCCGCAGCCGCAGGCCAGCTCTTCGTCGTCCGCCAGCCAGCGATCCGGCGCCGGCACCGGCGTGTAAGGCACGCCGAACATGCTGCACTGCATCTCCAGGTTGTCCCAGAGGAACTGATCCTCCTTGTGCAGGTGCAGGGTCGCGCCGGTTTTCTCCTTCATCTGCCCGGACGCCAGGAAGTGATCCAGGTGGGCATGGGTATGAATGATACTCACCACCTTCAGCCCCAGCGCGTCGAGCCGCGCCATGATCAGGTCGGGATTGCCGCCCGGGTCGACGACTATGGCCTTTTTTGTAATAGGGTCGCCGATGATCGTGCAGTTGCACTGCAAGGGACCGACGGGGAAGGTTTCGCGAATAAGGGCGGGCTTGGCGGCTTCCATGGGATGTTCCTGAAAAAACGATGGGCCATTCTCGCACAGCTTGCAGCCGCTGCTTTGCCGCTCAATGCAGACAATGACTGCCGCCCTGGGTCCCGGGCAGCAGCCATTCCAGTCAGAACGCCAACTGCAGGGTTTCCTCACCCTCCAGCGCCAGCAGGAACTGCTTGGCCTGGAGCCCGCCGGCAAAACCGGTGAGGCTGCCCGAGGCGCCGATCACCCGGTGGCAGGGGGCGATGATCGAGATCGGGTTCCGGCCGTTGGCCGCACCGACCGCGCGCACGGCCTTGGGGCTGCCCACCTGTGCGGCAATCTGGCTGTAGCTGCGGGTTTCGCCGAAAGGAATGGTCAGCAACGCCTGCCAGACCTTGCGCTGGAACTCGGTGCCGACAAAGTCCAGCTCCAGTTCGAAGCAATCGCGGCTGCCGGCAAAGTACTCGTTGAGCTGGCGTTCGGTTTCCAGCAAGACCGGATGATCCTCGGCAGGCTGCAACGGGCCGAGACGCACGCGGTTTTCGCGTTCGTTCTCCCAGAGAATCGCGGCGAGCTTCGTGCCTCTGGCAACCAGGGTCAGTTGACCGACGGGGGAGTTCATCAATTTGAATACGCAGGACATGGTAAGCCTCCTTTATCTTCCAGGGAGATCAGGCCCGGGCCTGGCCTTCATCTCAGTACGCCTGCACTGTAGATCGGCATTCAAGCGCAAGAACTACGTTTCTTGTGCTTGAATTCAGCGCCGGATCTTCCTGGGTGCCACCACGCTGGCTACTCATCCTCTTCGATCAGATAACAATTGTCACTGCTGCTGCGCCGCCCATGGGGATAGACGATAAAAGCGCCGCGCCCATTGCCGCACTCGAGCAGATGCACCGGCGACAGTTCACGCTGTTGATCGATGCGCGCATTGAGCCGGACGATATAGATGCCCAGCGCAAGCGACACGCAAAGAATCAGCAACAAGCAAAACACCAACTGATCGGTGTAGCCCGCGCCGGCCTTTTCAGGATGCATAGGCAATAGCGTCCGATCCTGCTGTCAGCTCCCTCCCACGCCCGATCAAGAATCCTGCCCGCAGCCCACCCTCGCCCAGGCGCACCGCAGGCGTTCTGGACAGCAAGCCATAGGTCACCAGGCCGATGACAATCAAGACCAGCAGAATGTCTTTGATCAAAGGAGACAGGTTCATGGTGGCGTTCTCTTGGTGTAAAAGCCGCCACCCTAGAGTCCGACAGGTTAACGCCAGGTAAACATCGGTAAAAAAACGCCCGACTCCGTTATCCTCTGGGCCACTGAGCGACAAGGGTCCAAGGGGACGTTCCCGTGCATATCCACCTGCTGCTGGTCGAGGACAACCTCGACCTGGCCAATACCGTCATCGAATACCTGGAGATCAGCGGGATCGTCTGCGATCACGCCAGTAATGGCCGGACCGGCCTGAGCCTGGCGCTGAACCAGCATTATGATGTGATCCTGCTGGACATCATGCTGCCGCGCCTGGACGGCCAACAGCTGTGCAAACAGCTGCGCGAACAGGGCAAACAGACACCGATCCTGATGCTCACCTCGCTGGATGCCCTGCCGGACAAGCTCGCCAGCTTTGCCATGGGCGCCGACGACTATCTGGTAAAACCCTTCGAGCTGGCCGAACTGGTAGCCAGGATCCGCGCCCTGAGCCTGCGGCGCAGCGGCCAGGCCAGCCGCCTGCAGGTGGCCGACCTGACCATGGATCTGTCCACCCGCAAGGTCAGCCGCGCCGGACAGGAACTGCACTTGTCGCCCATCTGCTGGACCTTGCTGGAGTGCCTGATGCGTGCCAGTCCCGAGCCGGTGGGTCGCGAACGTCTCGAGGCCACGGTCTGGGGCGACGAGCCACCGGACAGCAATACCCTCAAGGTGCATATGCACCGCTTGCGCAAGGCAGTGGACAAGGATTTCAGCCAACCGCTGATCCACACTATTTCCGGCATCGGCGTACAGCTGAGGCCCCATGCGTAAGGGGCTGAGTCTGAAATGGGTGATCAGCGGCAGTTTCCTGCTGTTGATCGCCGTGGTGCTGCTGATCTACAGCCAACTGCTATCGAGCTACAGCGTCCGTGGCCTGCTCTATACCGCCAGCGCCATGATGGAAGAGGAAGCCCTGTACTTCGTCAGGCATTACAAGAAAGACCCAAGCCTGCCCCCACCGCAGAACTATTTCTTCAGCAGCGTTATCGGCAAGGAAGCGTTGCCGCCGAAAATTCGCCAGTTGCTGGATACGCCGCCAACCCTGTCCTTCGGTGCCGTGCAGGTGTTCGGTGAACTGGACGCCAATGGACAGGATGAAGTCAAAGCGATCCTGGCCCAGCCCCTGGGTGACGGCAAAACCCTGTACATGTTCGATGTCGACCACGACCATGAAGAAGGCGGCGAGGTCGAGACCCCGTTGTCCGATGCCTATCTCGATCACGAACTGAACAGCGTCAACTTCATCAGTCTGGCGGTATTCGTCCCGGCACTGATCATCATCGTCCTGCTGGTCTGGTGGCTGGTACGTCCCCTCGGCCGGCTGGCCCAGTGGTCCACCACCCTGAAGGACCCGGATGCAGTGTCCAGCCAACGTCCGAATTTCCGCTTCAAGGAATTCAATGTGCTGGCCGACTCCCTGGCCCAGAGCGTGCAGCAGGTACAGGCCGCCAGCCTGCGCGAGGGGCGCCTGCTGCGCTACACCAGCCATGAGTTGCGCACGCCGCTGGCGGTACTCAAGGCCAACCTGGAACTGCTGGCCCTGCAGTCCGGGGGCACACTGCCCCCGCCTCTGCAACGTATCGAACGCTCGGTACTGAACATGCAACGCATTGCCGAGACTCTGCTGTGGATGAGCCGCGAGCGCCTTGAACCCTTGCCGGAAGAAGCCATCGACATGGCCGAGTTGTTCAACGAACTGATCCAGGAGCATCGCTACCTGATCGGCAAGCGGGATATCGAACTGATCCTCGACATCAGCAACGAACCCTGTCGCCTGCCCCCGACCGCCTGCCGGATCGTGGTCGGTAACTTTCTGCGTAATGCCCTGCAATATGCCGACGAAGGCAGCATCGAAATCACCTTCGAGCAGCTGCAACTGCGTATCGTCAACCGCATCCGCGACACCAGCCAGCCGGAAGAATCCAGCGACTTCGGCTACGGCCTGGGCCTGGAACTGATGCGCCAGCTGTGCGCCAGGCTGGGCTGGAAAATCCAGGTCGTCACCGAACAACAGCGCTTCACGGTGACCCTGGACTTCAACACCGCTGAGCCTTCAGCTTCGCCCCAGGAGCACGCCGAGGGCGATGCCAGCGAGGTCACCTGACAACCCGATTAACCCAGCAAGCCCAGTTCCTGGGCCCGGGCCACGGCCTGGGTGCGACGCTCCACCCCCAGCTTGCTGTTGATATGGCTGGCGTGGGTCTTCACGGTGTGCAGCGAGATAAACAACTGATCGCTGATTTCCTGGTTGGAACAGCCCTGGGCGATCAGTTGCAGCACCGCCAGCTCGCGGGAGCTGAGGGCTTCGCCGTGATGTTGCTCCAGAGGTTCGCGCGCCACGGCGGCCGGCAGGCGCTCGAGCAAGGTCTGGCGCAATGGCGTCGCCGGCCCCTGCTGAAGTTGCTCGCGGACCCAGGCCGGATGCGCCCGCACCGCCCATTCGAACGGTTGCAATGCCCCGCCCACGGCGGCCTCCAGCGCCTGGGCAAAGGCCTGCCGGGCCTCGGGCTCGCGCCCCTGGGCCAGCCACAGCGCGACCTTCTGATTCAAGGCCATCACATTGAGCATCTGCCGCCCGGTCTCCCGGCCATGCTCCACCAGTTTGTCCAGGCGCTGTTCGGCCAGGGCCGGCTCGCCCTGGATGCTGTCGAGCAAAGCCTGCTGCAACTCGATATGCAGCGGCAGCTGTGGATGAAATTCCGGCGCCGCAGCGGCCTGGTCGCCGGTGTAGGTCTGCCCCAGGCGAGCCAGCCAGGCCTGCGCCAGGTCGGTGCGGCCCTGGGCCAGCCAGAGTTCGCATTTGACCAGGGTGATCATCGCCAGGTAGTAGATCGGCGGGACGTCCCAGATGTGCATCAGGCGCTCGGCCTCGGCCAGCTCGGCAAAGGCCTTGGCAAACTCACCGTTGTGACCTTCCAGGTTGGCGATCACGCAATGGCCGATCAGCACGCTGATATCGCGACAGGCCCGGGCCTCGACCAGGCCCGCCCGCAAACGGGCCAGCCCGGTCTCGGGCTGGCAGCGCAACGTCAACAGATAACCCTCATACAGCGTCAGCCGCGCACGTACCGCGTACAGGCGTTGCGTGGACAGGCCATACAAGCGCTGCAACCCCTGGCGGACTTCATCCAGCGCCCGCAGGATCTCGCCGCGGGCTTGCAGCACCCGGGCCCGGTCGTAATGGGCCAGGGCCTCGAACAAGGGGTTGCCGACCCGCTGCGCCAGTTCCAGGGACTCGCGGTTGAGCCCCCGGGCACGCCACAGGTCGCCATCGGCGATCGCCAGGTTGGACAGGGTCGACAGGCACACCAGCCGCTGCCCGTAACGTTTCTGGGGCAAGGTTTCCAGGGCTTCGGTGCAATACAGCAGGGTCAGCTCGCGATTCCCCCGTCCGCGGGCGACGATCCCGCTCAAGGCCAGCCATTGCGCCAGCATGGATTTCTGCGCGGTGGCCGAGGGGGCCGGCAGGAAGCGACTCAAATGGCTGGCCAGTTCCTCGGCGGCATCCAGCTGGCACGCCAGCCCCAGTGCCCAGCTGTACAGCACGATCAGCCGCGGGGTGCTGATCAGCAGGCTGTCGGGCAAGTCCATTTTCCAGCGCAGCAACATGCCGACGTTCTGTTCCGCCAGCAGCTGTTCCTCGGACAGGTTCTGTACCAGGTTCGCCGCCACATCCAGATGCCCGGCGCGCAACGCCTGCTCCACCGCTTCGTCCAGCAGCCCCTGGGCGTTGAACCAGCGACAGGCCCGCAAGTGCAGGCTGGCCGGCGGCAATACCGCGTTGGCGGTGGGCCGGGTGCGCAACAGGTCGGAAAACAGGTGGTGATAACGGTACCAGTGCCCCTGCTCGTCCAGCGGCACCAGGAATACCTGGTGGGCCAACAGGTAACGCAGGATCTCGGCACTGTCGTGGGACTCGCGCAGCGCATCGCACAGTTCGCTGCAGAAACGCTCCTGGGGCGCCGTGTCATAAAGAAACGACTGCACTTCGGCAGGCAGGCAATCGATGACTTCTTCCAGCAGATAATCGCGAATCAGGCCCTCGCCGCCATTCAGCGACTGCGGCAAGGCTCCACCGCTGCCCGCCTCCGAGGCCGCCAACAACCAGAAACGCAAGCCAGCTACCCAGCCTTCGCTGCGCAGGATCAGGCTTTCCAGCGCCTCGCCACGCAGCGAACTGCTGTGCCGGTCGAGCAGGGTCAGGGATTCGTCGTAGGTCAGGCGCAGGTCCTGCTCATGCAGTTCCAGCAACTGCCGCGACAGGCGCAGACGCGCCAGGTGCCAGTCCGGGCGTTGGCGGCTGGTCACCAGCACCAGCAGGCCGTCGGGCAAATGATTGAGGAAGAACTGCAGACAACGATCGAGCACTGGCCCCTGGGCCAGGTGGTAATCGTCCAGCACCAGCAGCAAGGGAGACGCACTGGAAAGGTGGACCGCCAACTCGTCGAGCAAGCCGTCCAGCCACTCTTCGAAGGCGAAGGGCTGGTGGCGCTGGCGCATCTTCAGCAGCCCGAGGGATTGGCTGCCCAACTGGGCGAAATATTGCTGCAGCCCCTCAAGCAGGCGTTCGAGAAAACGCCCCGGATCGCTGTCCCGACGACTGAGCCCCAGCCACAGGCTGCGCCAGTGCGGCGGCAGGCTCTGGCAGAACTCCACCGCCAGCGAACTCTTGCCAAAACCGGCCGGCGCACTGACCAACAGCAACCGGCCATTGAGGCCCGCGCTCAAGCGCTCGCACAGACGCGGCCGCAGTACGTAGCCGTCGGGCAAGGGAGGTCGGTAGAAGCGCCCTTCCGGCGCGGGAATGGCCGCACCGGCAGGCCCCTGGATACGGGACAAATCAGTCATGGCCAACTCTTATTGAAGTGCTGTTGTCGGCAATACAGATGTCGGCAGACTAGCGGTAAAAAGCCCCCTGTTGAAGATTTTTGCTACAGATGGCTAGAAAAAGAATACAACCGGGTTTGTCAGCGCTCCCTGCGTCCCTGCAGGAGCGAGCTTGCTCGCGATAAGGGCAGCGCGGTTTTACCGGGAAGTCGCGGTGTCTGGAGTATTTTTCGCGAGCGAGCTCGCTCCTACAGGGGCCATCCGGTGTTTTGTAGAAAAACCCAGACAATAAAAAACGCCCCGAACCAGTCGGGGCGTCGATCGAGGATGCGCCTCGATTTACCGCGGGTTAACGAACGCCATCCTGGCGCAGGGCCGCCGGAGTGAAGTCGCTGGTGGTGGCAGTGAAGCCGAAGTCATAGGCCGATTTCTCTTCGTTCTTCATGCCCAGTGCCAGGTAACGGCCGGACTGCAGGTCGTAGAGGGTTTCCAGGGCGTACCACGGCACTTGCTTGTCGTAGTAGTTCTCGGCATGCGCCTCGGCCACGCGCCACAGCTGGCCACGACCGTCGTAGTGGTCGATCACCGCGGCCTGCCAGGTGTCTTCATCGATGTAGAAGTCACGCTTGGCGTAGATATGACGCTGACCTTCCTTCAGGGTCGCAACCACGTGCCAGACACGGCGCAACTCGTAGCGAGCCAGGTCCTGGTTGATGTGGCCAGCCTTGATGATTTCGGCGTACTTCAGCTGCGGCGAGTCGAGCTTGTAGCTGTTGGAGGCGATGTACATCTCCTTCTTGCCTTCCAGCTTCCAGTCGTAGCGGTCCGGCGCGCCGTTGTACATGTCGAGGTTGTCGGAAGTACGCAGGCCGTCGGCCGCGGTACCCGGACCGTCATAGGACACTTGCGGGGCGCGACGCACACGACGCTGACCGGCGTTGTAGACCCACGCCGAACGCGGTTCCTTCACCTGGTCGAGGGTTTCGTGCACCAGCAGCACGCCACCGGCCAGACGTGCCGGCGCGGTCACTTTCTGCTTGAAGTAGAACAGGATGTTGCCCGGGTTCGCCGGATCGTAGTCCTTCATCTTGTCGCGGAACACGAACTGGTCCTGGAAGTACACCAGGCTGAACGAGCCGTTGGCCTGCGGCGTCGCCTGGGTCACCAGACGGGTCACGCTGCCGCCGCGATAGCGGGTGATGTGGTTCCAGATGACTTCCACGCCGCTTTTCGGAATCGGGAACGGAATGGCGGTCTTGAAGTTTTCCAGGCCGTTGCCGCCGCTGACCAGGTTGGTCTTGGTGGCGTTTTCCTTGATCGCGGCGAACACGTCAGCGGGCACCGTGGCACCGCGGTGGGACGGGTAGACCGGCATCTTGTAGGTTTCCGGGTAGCGCTTGAACATCGCGTACTGCCCCGGCGCCAGCTTGTCCTTGTACTGCTCGACGTTCTGCGCGGTGATGGTGAACTGCGGCTGCTCGCTGGCGTACGGGTTGGACAGGAAGCCCTTGCCGTCCACACTGCCGGCGTTGGTCGGCAAGGCTTTCCAGGCTGGAATGGTGCCGGCGGAGTTACCGGCCATTTCCGCGCCCATCGGCGTCAGGGAGGTGCCCAGCTTGGCCGCTTCATCGGCCGAGACCGCGGCCATGACCCCGGTCGCCAGCAGCGACAGCCCGAGGACACCGACCTGCAACAGACTCTTGGTTACTTTCATATTCTTGTTCTTCCTGAAAATGCAGTGCTTAGAAGTTCACGCCGAAACTGAGGGCCACGAAGTCACGGTCATCCACGGTGGTGTACTTGCCGTCGAAGAAGTTGGTGTACGCCAGGCTCGCGGTGTAGGTGTTCTGGTACTCGGCATCCACGCCCAGGCTGATGGCCTTGCGGCCTTCCTCGAAGTTGCCGCCAGGGCCAGGCGAGTAACCGCTGACGTCATGGGACCAGGCCACGTTCGGCTTGAGGTTCACCCCAGCGAACACGTCGTTGTATTCCCAAATGGCACGACCGCGATAACCCCAGGAAGTCGAGGTGGTGAAGCCGTCGTCGTTACAGTTGCGGCTGCGATTGTTGGTCGCCGTGCCCGCCCCTGCGCCGTTGATGGTGCTGGTGTTGAGGATCTGCGAGCAGGTGTCCAGGCTGCCGGTGGCCGGCAGTTCGCCCGGGCCATAGACCGGATCGCGGCCGTAACGAACCTTGGAGGTGCTTTCCAGGCCACCGACATAAGTCAGGCCGACTTCACCCACCAGGGTCAGACGGCTGGCGCCCATGACCTGATCGAAGAAGTGGGTGAAGGTGGTCTGCAGCTGGGTGATCTCTTTACGACGATAGCCGTGCAGGTCCTGCCCTGGCGAGCCCTGGAGCAGCGATGCATTGGCCAGGGTACCGCCCAGTGGGCGAACGCCGGAGAACAGGATATCGGTGGAGTTCAGTTGCACCGGAGCGTTCGGACGATAGCTGATCTCACCACTCCACGCGGTACCGGTAGGCAAGGTGGTGGAGAAGCTCAGGCCGTAGAGGCGGATGTCTTCAGGGTACTCGACGAAGTACTGGGAGTTGCCCGCCACCACCAGTGGGCCCAGGGCGCGGAACGCCGCCGGCAATGCCGCGACACGGTCGAAGACCGCCTGCGGGGCGCCGGTGGCGCTGAAGATCGGCGCACGGCTGTGGTAGTTCATGAAGTACGCGCCGAACTCGGTGTCGAGCGGCTCGTACATGTACTTGAAGGACACGCCCCACTGCCCGCTGTCCCGCGCATCGCGGTCCGGGCCACGACGTACCAGCACGCCTTCCTGGTTGACGTCGACGCCCGCGGCGGCCAATGGCCCCAGGGCAATCGATGGAATGGTCGAGCGTTTGTTCAGCACGCGCAGGTTGTCGGTGCAACCGTCGGCGATGATGTCCGGCTGGGAGAAGAAGGTGCCGCAGTTGTCGACGACAGTCTGGTCCCATTCCAGCTGATAGAAGGCTTCGGCCGAAAGGTTCTCGGTCAGGCTCTGGGAAACGTAGAACATGTTGACCGGGATCAGGCCTTCCTTGATCTCCGCGCCAGGACGGCGGAAAGCCGAGACGTCGATCGGGTTGATCGAGTTGATGCCGCCGCCGATGAAGGTACTTTCACCCCAGCTCACGACTTGCTTGCCCAGACGCACGGAACCCGGCTGCTCGGCGATCGAGTAGTTGTGGTAGACGAAGGCGTCGAGAATCTGCCCGCCGGAGGACTTGGCGCCTTCCTTGCGGTTGCTGTCGCTGATGTCCTTGAACTCGCGGCTTTCGTCCTTGAGTTCGAAGTCATACCAGTATTTGCCCCGGACGAAGACGCCGGTGTCGCCGTATTTCAGTTCAAGGTCATGGATACCCTTGAAGATCTTGGAGAAGGTTTCGCCGCTCTTGAAGTTAGCGTGGCCATCGTCGGAGGTCTGGGACAGGCCATGACCGCCATTGTTGACACCAATCAGATTCTTGTTGGGGCTCTGGGTAGACCAGCTCGCACCCAGCGACAGAGAAGAGTCGAACTGACCTTCGATTTCACCGATGTTGAAACTGACGCCGAAGGCAGGTCCGGCGAGCGTAGAGGCGAGACTGACGGCCAGAGGCAGTTTCGCCCGGCGCCAGAACTGGTTTACTGATGTCATCGACGCTACTCCATGTGCTTTATTGTTATGGCAGTGAGCACTTTTAAAAACGCTCTGAACGGGCGGAACCCAGTCAGCCCCGAAGTCGTTCAAAGTTGCATCGCCCCATGTTGTGCGGTTGCCCCGTTCTTAAAAATCCTTGGGCGGACTATAGCCAGCAGGTGGTACGGCTTGATCCCTCTAAAGTGTGATTTGCAGCCTCCAACCACTCTGGAACGGTCCTTTCGCCAGTCCGGCAAATGCCGGCACGGCAAGGATGGCTGAAAATTCGGATTTGACAAGGCAAGCGCTTGCTTGGTGGGCTCTACCGTGCCCTTTCGGGCACGGTAGGAGGTGTTTACAGCGTCGAAAGAAAGGTGCTGTTGTTGGCCTGCCATTCGGTGATGTCGAGGCGGATGCGCTTCTTGTCGAGCTTGCCGACACTGGTCTTGGGAATTTCAGTAACAAGGGCGATCTGGCTGGGAATCGCCCACTTGCTCAAGTGTCCCTGTTCGACAAACGGCTTGAGATGCTCCTTGAGCTCCTTGGCCTCGATTGCATGCCCCTCGCGGACCACCAGCAAGGCAAACGGGCGCTCGCCCCACTGCGGATCGGGAATACCCACCACTGCTACTTCGCGTACCGCCGGATGCCGGCTGATCAGGTCTTCCAGGGCCAGGGACGATACCCACTCGCCTCCGGTCTTGATCACATCCTTGATCCGGTCGCGAATATCGATCACGCCCATGCCGTCGAGGGTCGCTACGTCGCCGGTGTGCAGCCAGCCGCCTTCCCACAGTTCCGCGCCCTTCTGCGGCTCGTTGAAGTAGCCTTCGGTCAGCCAGGGCGCGCGCAGCACCAGCTCACCCTGGGTCTCGCCATCGGCCGGCAGGAAGTTGCCGTCGCCATCGACAATCGCCGCCTCCACCAGAGGCCCGGGCACGCCGGCCTTGATCCGGTAGGAGGTGCGCTCGTCCTCGGTCCCCGCCAGCAGCTCTTCGTTGAGGTGGGCGCAGGACACCAGCGGCCCGGTTTCCGACATGCCATAGGCCGCCGTCAGTTGAATGCCCTTGGCCTTGGAGGCTTCGTACAGTGCACGGTTGAGCGCGCTGCCGCCGATGACGATCTTCCAGCCGCCGAAATCCGTGCCCTGGGCCGCCTTGGCATTGAGCAGCATCTGCAGGATGGTCGGCACACAATGGGAGAAAGTGACCTGTTCCTTGCGCCACAGCTCCACCAGGAGTTCCGGGTCGTAACGGCCGGGATAGACCTGCTTGAGGCCGAGCATGGTCGCCACATAAGGCAGGCCCCAGGCATGCACGTGGAACATCGGGGTAATCGGCATGTACACATCGCTGGTGCCCAGCAGGCGCACGCTGTCGATGCTGCCCATGATCACCGCCACGCCCATGGTGTGCAGCACCAGTTGGCGGTGGGTGAAGTACACGCCCTTGGGATTGCCGGTGGTGCCGGTGGTGTAGAAGGTGGTGGCCACCGAGTTTTCGTCGAAGTCCTCGAAGGCGTACTGGGTGCTGGCAGCGGCCAGAAGCTGCTCGTATTCGCCCACCAGGTTCGGCAGGTCGGCGCTCTGGTCCGGGCCGTCGGTCAGCAGCAGGGTTTTCTCCACCGTGGTCAGTTGCCCGGCGATCGCCTGGTAGAGCCCGACGAACTCGCTGTTGACCAGCACGAAGCGGTCCTCGGCGTGGTTCATGGTGTAGAGGATCTGGTCCGGCGACAGGCGCACGTTGATGGTGTGGATCACCGCGCCGATCATCGGGATGGCGAACATGCACTCCAGGTAGCGATGGCTGTCCCAGTCCATCACCGCCACGGTATCCCCGGCCTTGACCCCGGCAGCCGTCAACACGTTCGCCAGCCTGGCCACGCGCTCAATCAGGGTTGGGTAGCTGTAACGCAGTTTGTCCCGGTAAACGATTTCACGGGTCTTCTCGTAACGGGTGCCGGACATCAGCAGCCGCTTGATCAATAGCGGGTATTGGTAAGCGCCTTCGGCTGGCGGAATAACGCGAGTCTGCAACATAAGCATCCCTTTTCGTGACTGCACGGTCGTGGCTGAAGAACGCTCACTCTAGAGCGCCGCTGGCTCTGCCAAATCAGCCAAAGGAATGATTTGCAGGGCCGTACGAATGCTAGCTCCAAGCCAGCATTCGTGCGACCGGGGATCAAGCCCGCCTGCCTTGGTAGGAATGCCCTCACAGGAGCGTCAAGCCGTTTGCTCGGCAAGCCTTTTGCGGGAATATCTCGGCGCCCTGAATCAGTTCAAGGCACCAGGTCCCATTACTTAGCCACGTGTACGGGCCCGTGCGGCTGCAACTGCTGTTGCAGGTAGTGGCGCAGGCGTTTTTCCACATCGCGGTTACTCGGCCTGGGCAACCCGGTCGGCCATTCGCCATGCGCCAGCGCGCGAATCGGCGCCTGCTGGCCCATGCCCCGGCGCTGGATCTGGCGCAGCCCCTGATCCCACCAGACGTGGCGGCAAGCCTCGACATAGGGCGAGAACGGGCCGCAGCTGCCATACAGCAGGTCGCGCCCGACCTTTTGCATGTCCTTGTTCTGCCGCCTCAAGTAGAACTTGATCCGCGAGCGCTGGAACAGCGACGGCAAGGGTTTGCGTCGTGGCACCTCGCGCTGCATGCGCAGCAACTCCGGCCGGAAGGCTTCGCCGTGACGCTGGAAGAACAGCGCCTGCATGGCGTGGAAGAAGTCCTTGTCGGAGAAGTAGTGATAGATGCAGTTCTTGCTTTCGCCCACGGATTGACCGCGCAAGGCAAATGACAGGGCAATCTGTTCCAGGGTGTGCAGGTCCTTGATGTGCGCGCTCCACTCATCGATCAAGGCAATCGAGGCCTGCATCAACGGACCGTCGCCAGCCGTCAGGCCACAGACCCCGCTGTTGAACAGGCGCTGGTCGTCGGGTACCGACTGACCGCTGGTCTGCAGATAGCGATCGAGCTTGACGAACTGTGGGCGGGCGCGGACTTCGGACCAAAGGAACTCGACTTCATCGATCAGGTACTGGCCTGGCGCGATGCGGTCAAACAGCCGCTGCGGATCGGCCTCGAACAAGGTGTCGGTATCAACAAACAGAGTCTTGTCCGCCAGCGCGAGCCCCGCGGCAAAGGCACAGGCCTTGCGCCGATGGTAGTAGCCCTGGTCACCCTGCCACTCGATCAGCGTTTGCCCACTCAAGGGCACCACTTGCACCGGCCAGCCGTGGTAATCCTCGGGACGGTCGGTCATGACCCGGATCACCAGCGGCTCGGCACCCTTGTTCTGATCGAGGGCCGTCAGAATGCTGAATTTCGCTTCATGGCGATAAACCTCTTTGCCGCCATAAACCAGATAGAGCAACTGCTGCGGTACTTTTTGTATCGTCATCAAGCGTCCGGTCTCGCGCGTTCTCCGGACGGTCAAGGGGCTCGACCTGCCGGAGTGGCATAAAAGCGGACGATTGTACGATTAATCCCAATTAACGATCAGAAATATCCGACCAACCTGGACGAGAAAGACCGACTCAATGCATCTCGGTAAAGGCCAGCTTCACTCCGATGGCGATCAGCACCGCGCCCATGGTGCGGTCGAACCAGTGGCCCATGCGGGCAAAACCGGCACGGACTTTCTGCTGGCTGAACAGCAGCGCCACCAAGCAGAACCAGATAGCCGTTGCCGCCGCCAGATACACGCCGTAACCGGCCTGGATGGCCAAGGGCGTGTGCGGATTGATGACCACGGTGAACAGCGACAGGAAGAACAAGGTCGCTTTCGGGTTCAGGCCGTTGGTCACGAAACCGGAAGTGAAGGCGCCGCGCGCAGTGCGCTCGCCGGTTTCCAAATGCAGGTTCTCGGTAGCGGGCTTGGCCGGCTGCGCCCGCAGCGCCTTGTAGCCGATGTACAGCAGGTAAGCGGCGGCAGCCCATTTCAACGCGTTGAACAGCACGATCGACTGCGACACGATCAGGCCGATGCCCAGCAGCGAATAGCCCACGTGCAGGAAGATCGCGGTGCCAACACCCAATGCCGTCCAGGTGCCGGCGCGGCGGCCGTGGGTCACGCTTTCGCGCACCACGACGGCGAAATCAGGGCCCGGGCTGGCCACGGCAAGCAGGTGAATAAGGGCGACGGTCAAGAACTCGGCGAGGTACATGGACACTCCTGTGTATCTAATTATTTCATCTGTTAGGCTCGGCAGATTACGCCTTCAGACCCTCGTGCAAAAGGTACAGTTGATGACTAACAATCGCCGCGCCGTCTTCCTCGACCACAGCTCCCTGGACCTCGGCGATCTCGACCTCGGCGTGCTGCGCCACAGCTTCGGCGAACTGCAACTGCATGACCGGACCAACCCCGAACAGGTGGTCGAGCGCCTGCGGGGCGCCCAGGTGGCGATCAGTAACAAAGTGCTGCTCAACGCCGAAACCCTGGCCGCCTGCCCCGAGCTGAAACTGATCCTGGTGGCCGCCACCGGCACCAACAATGTCGATCTGGCCGCCGCCCGCTCCCAAGGCATCACAGTCGCCAACTGCCAGGGCTACGGCACGCCATCGGTGGCCCAGCACACCCTCATGCTGCTGCTCAACCTCGCCACCCGCCTCGGCGATTACCGCCAGGCGGTCAGTGACGGTCGCTGGCAGCAGGCCCGGCAGTTCTGCCTGCTGGACTTCCCCATCGTCGAACTGCAAGGCAAGACCCTGGGCCTGCTGGGCCATGGGGAGCTGGGTGGCGCCGTCGCCCGCCTGGCCGAAGCCTTCGGCATGCGCGTGCTGCTGGGGCAGATTCCCGGCCGCCCGGCCCGCCCTGACCGCCTGCCGCTGGATGAATTGCTGCCGCAGGTCGATGCACTGACCTTGCACTGCCCACTCAACCAACATACCCGGCACTTTATCGGCGCCCGGGAGCTGGCCCTGCTCAAGCCCCAGGCCTTTGTGGTCAACACTGCCCGTGGCGGCCTGATCGACGAGCAGGCCCTGGCCGACGCCCTGCGCCGCGGTCACCTGGGCGGCGCGGCCACCGACGTGCTGAGCGTCGAGCCGCCGACCGCAGGCAACCCGCTGCTGGCCCCTGACATTCCGCGGCTGATCGTGACCCCACACAACGCCTGGGGCAGCCGCGAAGCCCGGCAGCGTATCGTCGGCCAGCTGGCGGAAAACGCCCAGGCGTTTTTCAGCGGTACAGCGCTGCGGGTCGTCAGTTGATAAACTGCGCCACTTTTTTCCCAGGAGCAGTTTATGGATCCGCGCAGTGAAGTACTGCTTCGTCAGGCTGACTTGTTTCAAGGCTCGCTGCTGCTGGCCGGCCTGCCCGCCGATGACCTGCTCGGCCGCCTGCCGGCCGCTCATGGCTGGTGCTGGCATGCCGGCGATCAGGCCGCCCTGGATGCCCGCTTCGCCGGGCGCAGCCACTTCGGTGTGACCGCACCCGAGCAAGGCTTTGCCAACGCCGTGCTGTTCCTGCCCAAGTCCAAGGAGCTGACCGACTACCTGCTCAACGCCCTCGCCTCGCGCCTGGCCGGGCGCGAGCTGTATCTGGTCGGGGAAAAACGCAGCGGCATCGAACGCGCGGCCAAGCAGCTCAACCCTTTCGGCAAACCGCGCAAGCTCGACAGCGCGCGGCACTGCCAGCTGTGGCAAGTAACGGTAGACAACGCGCCACAAGCCGTCAGCCTGGAAAGCCTGGCCCAGGAATATGAACTGCCGCTGACTGAAGGGCCGCTGAAAGTGGTCAGCCTGCCGGGAGTGTTCAGCCATGGTCGCCTGGATCGCGGCAGCGCCCTGTTGCTGGAACACCTGGACAAACTGCCCAGCGGCCACCTGCTGGATTTCGGTTGCGGCGCCGGGGTTCTGGGCGCGGCGATCAAACGGCGCTACCCGCATAACAGCGTGACTATGCTTGATGTCGATGCCTTCGCCGCTGCCAGCAGTCGCCTGACCCTGGCCGCCAACGGCCTGGAAGCCGAGGTCCTGACCGGTGACGGCATCGATGCCGCGCCCATGGGTTTGAACACCATCCTGACCAATCCACCCTTCCATGTCGGGGTCCACACGGACTACCAGGCCACAGAGAACCTGCTACGAAAAGCAGCCAAACATCTGAAAACGGGTGGCGAACTCCGGCTGGTAGCCAACAGCTTCCTGCGCTATCAACCGCTGATCGAAGAGCATCTCGGCCCCTGCTCGATCAAGGCCGAAGGCCAGGGTTTTCGCATCTACAGTGCCAAGCGCGGCTGAAAATCTTTTTGCAAAAGAACGCTTGCCGAATGGATTTTGCCTAGGCAGAATCCGCTCCGTCCTAGGGGAGTAGTCTCCCGCGAGCGCCACGCTCGCCCGGCATGCGTCAACATACTTGATCCTCAGATCATGGCGCATGCGACCCAAGAGTCCGCACAGACGGACCGCAGGGTTTGACAAGACCTATGACACGCACACCTTACCCGGGGCGGGAAGGCTGTACGTGTCATAGCCGTGTCGACCCGCCCCTTAGGAATGCCCTGATGCTGGATTCTCTACTTGTTCCCACAGCGATCGTTGCCTTGGCCGAAATCGGCGACAAGACGCAACTGCTTGCCCTCATTCTCGCCGCGCGCTTTCGCAAACCCTGGCCGATCATCGCCGGCATCGTCGCCGCGACCCTGGCCAACCATGCGGCAGCCGGCGCGGTAGGCGCCTGGTTCGGCAGCTTCTTCTCGGATGCGACCTTGCACTGGATCCTCGCCGCGAGCTTTGCCGCGACCGCGCTCTGGACCCTGGTGCCAGACAAGATGGATGACGACGAAGCCAGCACCGCCCGCAAGTTCGGCCCCTTCCTGACCACGCTGATCGCGTTCTTCCTCGCTGAAATCGGCGACAAGACCCAGATCGCCACCGTCATGCTCGCGGCGCAATACCCGGAACTGTGGCTGGTGATCATCGGCACCACCGCCGGCATGCTGATCGCCAACGTCCCGGTGGTACTGGCCGGCAACTTCGCGGCGGAGAAACTGCCCCTGACCCTGATCCGTCGCCTCGCGGCTTCGGCGTTCTTCATCCTGGCCATCGTCGCGGTGTACAAGGCCATGCAAAGCAGCGGCTGGGTGTAAAGGCATGCGCCACGGCTTTGCACCGTGGCGCTCCCATCGCGAGCAAGCTTCGCTCCTACAACGACGCCGCCGGAAGATCAGGGCTTCTTGGCCTGCTGGTACAACGGCATCACCTTCGGAATCGCCGCTTCCAAGGAGGAAATACGACTGCCGGACGCCGGGTGAGTACTGAGGAACTCAGGTGGCGCGCCTTCCGAGGCCTTGCTCATCTTGTTCCACAGGGTGATGGCCGCGTTCGGGTTGTAGCCGGCGCGGGCCGCCAGCTCCAGGCCGATCAGGTCGGCTTCGTTTTCATTGCCGCGGCTGTTGGGCAGGGTCATCAGCAAGTTGACCCCGTTGTCGCCCACGGCGACTGCTTCCTGCGGTGCGCCGGCGATCAGGGCGATCTGCTTCAGCGCACTGACGCCGTAAGCCTTGGACATCGCTTCGCGACCGTGCTCGCGCAAGGCGTGGGCGATTTCATGGCCCATGACCGCGGCGATTTCATCGTCGGTCAGTTGCAGCTTGTTGATCAGCCCGGTGTAGAAAATGATCTTGCCGCCAGGACCGCAGTTGGCGTTGAGTTCGTCGCTCTTGATCAGGTTGACCTCCCAGTTCCATTGCGCGGAATCCGGGCGGAAGACCGGGGCCTGGGCAATCAGCCGATTGGCGATTGCCTGGATGCGCTTGGCATTGGCGCTGGACTTGTCCAGCACGTTCTTGCTGTTCGCTTCGCCGATCGTCTGCTGATAGGACTGCGCGTAGGACTGGTTGACCTCATCGCTCGACAGCATGCTGAACATGTACTGCTTGCGATCGACCCCGACGGCGCCGCCGCTGGTGGTGTTGACCGACTGGCAACCCGACAGCAGCAACGCGGCGGTGAGTGCACCCAAAACCTGCTTCTTACTCATGAAAACGCTCCCTGAAAACATGGCGCGTATCCTAGGCTCAGTTGTGTATCGACGCCAGATACAACGGACGTGTAGCACGCTGTTTTCAGCTACAGGCCAGCGTAGGAAAAAATTCACAGAACCCTCCCCGCCGCGCCCGACAACGGCCGGCAGCTGTCCATTTGCGACATGCCAGCCTACAAAACAGTCATTTTTCCGATCCTCGCTCATGGTCGGCGAGGGCCTTGCCGATACAGCGGGGCAGACGTCATTCCTGCGTCCGGAGCCCTTATGAAATTCAAGTCGATCCAGTTTTCCGTGGCCGCCCTGGCCGGTGCCATCGTCCTCAGCGTGGTCGTTGCCCTGGTGCTGTACGCCCTGTTCGCCGGCGCCCGGACCCAGGAGATGGTGCAGCAGCAAACCCAGGCCCAGTTCGAGCAAGTCATCGAGCAGCGGCTGGTCGGGCTGGCACAGACCCAGGTCAGCCAGATCCAGCGCGAACTCGAGGCGCCCCTGCTGATCGCCGGCGGGCTGGTGCGGGTCAACGCACTGATCGGCAGCAAGGGCGCGGATGGCAATCCACAGCTCAATCTCAGCCGCGAACAGTTGATCAGCCTGATCAAGGAAAACGTCGCGCAGAACCCGAAGATTCTCGGTGCCTATATAGGCTGGGAAAAGAACGCCATCGACCATAACGACAGCGCCTATGTCGACACCAAGGTGGTGGGTATCGATGCCAGCAACGGGCGCTTCCTGCCGTGGTGGTTCCGCAACGAAGACGGCAGCCTGGGCCTGGACAAACTGGTGGACGTGGACGACCAGAAAGTCCTGTCCACCGGCGTACGCGCCAGCGAGTACTACCTGTGCTCCAAGGAAAGCAAGAAATCCTGCGTGATCGACCCGGCGCCGTACAAGGTCGGCGACAAGATCGTCATGCTCGCCTCCTTTATTGAACCCATCCTGCTCGACGGTGCCTTCCAGGGCATAGTCGGCGCCGACCTGTCGGTGAACTTCATCCAGGAAATGCTCCTGGGCGCCAACCAGAAACTCTACAAGGGCGTGGGCGAAATGGCCCTGATCGGTGGCAATGGCCGGCTGGTGGCCTACACCAAGGACCCGAGCAAGTTCGGCGAAAAGGTCAGCGACATTCTCGACAGCGAAGAAGTCGCCAAGCTGGGCAACCTCAAGCGCGGCGAAGTGAACTACAACGTCGATCAGGCCAACGGGCGGATCGAGCTGTACCTGCCGTTCGGCATCGGCCAGACCGACGCCCGCTGGACCCTGATGCTGCAACTGCCGCTGAATGCCGTTATGGCCGACCTGCAGAAACTACAGAACGACCTGGCCGAACAGCGCCAGGCCGACACCTTCGGCATGGCCATGGTCGGCCTGATTATCGCCGGCCTCGGCCTGCTGGTGATCTGGCTGGTGGGCCACGGCATCGCCCGTCCGCTCAAGCAAATGGTGGCCATGCTCGACGATATCGCCCAGGGCGAAGGCGACCTGACCCGCCGCCTGAGCAGCGACCGCACCGACGAACTGGGTTCGATCGCCAAGGGCTTCAATACCTTCCTGGCCAAGCTGCAGGCGATGATCAGCCAGGTGGTGACCTCGGTGCAGAGCGTCAGCGACTCCTCCGAACACACCGCCGATATCGCCATTCGCACCAACCAGGGCGTGCACAAGCAGATGGCCGAGATCGACCAGGTAGCCACCGCGGTGCATGAGATGACCGCCACCGCCCAGGACGTGGCCCGCAACGCGACCCAGGCCGCGCAAGCCGCCAACCATGCCGACCAGGCCGCCAGCCAGGGCATGCGGATCGTGCGCGACACCTCGACCGCCATTGGCGCCCTGGCCGTGGAAATCGGCCGGGCGGTGGGCGTCGTGCAGACCCTGGCCAAGGACAGCGAGAACATCAACGCGATCCTGATCGCCATTCGCGGCATCGCCGAGCAGACCAACCTGTTGGCCCTCAACGCCGCCATCGAAGCCGCCCGCGCCGGCGAACAGGGCCGCGGTTTTGCCGTGGTGGCCGACGAAGTGCGCAACCTGGCGCAGAAGACCCAGCAGGCGACCGAAGAAATCCAGTCGATGATCCAGCAGCTGCAGCAAGGCACCCGCGATGTGGTGCGGGTCATGGAGGACAGCCAGAACCGCACCGACGAAAGCGTGCAGCACGCGGCGAAAGCGGCCGAGGCCCTGGAAACCATCACTCAGGCCGTGTCGGTGATCAACGACATGAACACCCAGATCGCCAGCGCCGCCGAAGAGCAGAGCGCCGTCGCCGAGGACATCAACCGCAACGTGATCAATATCGGCCAGGTGGCCAACGAAGTGGCCGGTGGCGCCGACGAATCCAGCGCGGCCAGCGCCGGCCTGACCAAGCTGGCCGAGCAGCAGCGGCGCCTGATCAATCAGTTCAAGGTGTAGGTGACCGACCGGAACGGTTGCAGCGACCTTCCTGGCGTCGAGGGCCTTCGGCCCTATNAGCCCGGCATGGACTCTGTAGCCGCTGCCGCAGGCTGCGCTCGAGCGCGAAGCGCTCGCTGAATCGGGCCACACGGTTCCAGGCCAAAGCCACAAGCCCGGCATCAACCCGGGGTCAGGCATTCCGGGGCATTGAGCTTCGGATCGTTCACCAGGTTGGCCAGCACCCGCTCGCGCAAGGCGGCCGGCGGGCTGGCCAGCAAGGCTTGCAGCACCGGCAAGGGCGTCTGTGGGTCGAGCCAGGCTTCCTGGCTCTGGGCATCGAGGATCAATGGCCGACGCTGACTGGCCGCCGGCTGGGTGACCACCGCGGTGCTCAGCCAGACCTGTTCCTGCACCGGATAGGCCTCCCAGATCGCCGCGAAGAACAGCGACGAGCCCTCCCCCGGCGTCAACCAATACGGGCGCTTGCGGGTGCCGCCACGCCATTCGTAAAAACCGTTGGCCGGCAGCAGGCAGCGGCGCTGGCGAAAGGCTTCGCGAAACATCGGCTGTTCGGCCAGGGTTTCGGCACGGGCATGGGCGGGGGTGCGCGACAGATCGGTCAGCCAGGGCGGCGTCAGCCCCCAGCGGGCGCGGGCGAGGTTGCGCTGGCCGTCGTCGCTGCGCAGGATCAGCACCGAATCGTTGGGCGAAATATTCCACTGCGCCTGCTGATCCGCCGGAAATCCGGGCAAGGCGGCAAACGCTTGGTTCCAGCGAAACAGGGCATAACGTCCACACATGGGGCAAACAACTCTCGGAAAATCGGCGGCCAGCCTAACAGATCAGCACGCCGGCATGATTGGCCGGTTCGTCACCGGGCAGCGGCAGCGCGGCATTGTACGCGGCGATCAGTTCCCGAGCGTATTGCGCCTGGTCGTTATCCACCGCCAGCCCGAGCAGGCCGAACGCCGGCAACTCCCCGGTGCCGCCGAGCAAATCCCGCCCCACCAGATGCGCCTCGACCCCTTCACTGGCCAGCATGCCCTGGAACAACTCCCCTTCCAGCAGGTTTTCCGGTTCGTAGATTCGCTGCATATAACCCCCTCACTCGTTTTCGCTGTGCACCTCGAGCATCCATTCCTCACCGTCGGTCTGCAGCGTGAACACAATGGGCCGGCAACAGACCGGACAGTCCTCGATGTACTGCTGATCGCCCCCGGACAGGTCCAGCACGGCCTCGGCCTCTTCACCGCAGTAGGGACATTGATAGCGCTCGGTTTCCAGCATCGCGGCCTCCGGAGTGACTTGTGCGTATAATCGCCGGTCTATTTGCAGGGCTATTGAGATCTGAGCTTACTTTTCAGACCGCGCCCGGCTATTTTTCGATCCAAACCTTTTCTTACCTAGCCGTTTCCAACAAGAGAGCATGATGGGCGAATTCGATGCCATCCGACCTTACGACGACAGTGAAGTACCAGCGGTGCTGGCTCGACTGCTCGGCGACAAGGCGTTTCTAGATATCCTCACCCACTTCCGCTTCCCGCGCTTTGCCGGCGCTTTCGGCTGGCTGCTCAAACCCCTTATAGCTCATCGGCTGCGTCGAGAGTTCGCCGCGGTCACTTCGGTGGCGACCCTGCAGGACAAGGTCGAGTTCTACGTCGACCACACCATCGAACGAGCCACCGACGGTGTGACCTACACCGGGGTCGAGCAATTCAAATCCGGCAGCGCCTACCTGTTCATCGCCAACCACCGCGACATCGTGATGGACCCGGCCTTCGTCAATTACGCGGTGTACCACGCCGGATTGCCGACCCCACGTATCGCCATCGGCGACAACCTGCTGCAAAAGCCCTTCGTCAGCGATCTGATGCGCCTGAACAAGAGCTTCATCGTGCACCGTTCGATCACCGGGCGCCGGGAAAAGATGGCTGCTTATCAGCTGCTGTCGGCCTACATCAACCACTCGATCCGCAACGATTGCGCATCGATCTGGATCGCCCAGGCCGAAGGCCGGGCCAAGGACGGCGACGACCGTACCGAGTCGGCGATCCTCAAGATGTTCCACATGAGCCGCAAGGACGAGCCGTTCGGCGAGGTCATCCAGTCGCTGAACCTGACCCCGGTGTCGATCAGCTACGAATACGACCCTTGCGACCAGGCCAAGGCCCGCGAGCTGTATATCCGCGCCACCACCGGCAGCTATACCAAGGCTCCGGGCGAGGACGACATCAGCATCGCCAAGGGCATCACCGGCTATAAAGGCCGGGTCCACGTGAACTTCGCCGCGCCGATCAGCGAGCTCTTCGAGGATACCAAGCAATTGGCGGTGGAGATGGACCGGCAGATCCTCGGCGGCTACCGCCTGTTCCCGGTGCATTACCTGGCCTACGCCCAGTGGAGCGATGCCGACCCGGCGTTGCAGGTTCCGAGCGCGGCCCAGGTGTTCCCGGCGGACGAACTGGCCAAGGCCCAGGAAGAGTGGCAACGGCGCCTGGACGCCTGTCCGGAGGAACATCGCCCGTACCTGGTGCTGCAATATGCGACACCGGTACGCAATCAGTATCGGGTCAAGGCGGGACTGGCCTTGCCATAACGCTTACCGCACACAACAACGGCGCCTTCGGGCGCCGTTGTCGTTTCTGTACTTTGATTGCGAGCAACGTCCCTTGTAGGAGCTAGCTCAAGGCCTATCAGAACCGCGTGCTGATCCACGACACCAGCAACGCCAGCCCCAGACAGGCAAAACCGAAGCGGTAGAAGAAGCGGTTCATGCGCAAGGTCGCATCGTCCAGTACCTGCGCCGGCACTTCCTGGGAGCGGGATTGGCCCTGGGCGGCCAGATTGGCCAGTGCGCGCTGCTCGCGACGTCGGGTGGCGTGCAACAACCAGCTGCCGGGAAAGGCGAACAGCAAGGCAAGAATATTGATCAGCTTGGCGGGGTGGGCGCTGACCAGCGACCAGATCAGTTGCAGCGACATCACAAACCTCGAATGAAACCGGATAACGAGCCCTGGCGGCTCGCGGCGCGGATTTTACCCAAAGGCCCACTTTCTGCCTGGGCTTTCCGACAGATAACAAGCCGTCGGCCGGTTAATTCGCCCTGTCATACGTTCGTCATCTAAACAGGCCAGTCTGGCGCCCCTCGAAACCGACACGGAGCTTGTCATGCTGCACGCAGAAAACCAGGATCGCCTCTACCTGATCGCCCCCAGCGACGAACAGGAAGCCTTGGTCGGTGGCCTGGCCTTCAACGTCCAGGACCGCCACTGGCTGGTGTATTGCGCCCTCGGCGGGCACCAGCATGCCGACCTGCCGGAAACCGATCTGCTGACAGGGGTCAGCGTGCTGGATTTTTACGTCGAGGCGGCGTGAGGCCAGGCTCGAAACAAATCGACAGCCAATAAAAAAGCCCGGTTTCCAATGGAACCGGGCTTTTTTATGTACGGCGTTTAGGGCGTCAAGCAAGGCCCTTCGGGCCTTATCGCAGCCTGCGGCAGCGGCTACAGGCTCAGATTATTCGCCGAGGATCTGGCCGATGCTCGGGTCCTTGAACAGACGGGTCAAGGCATCGCTGAGTACGTCGCTGACCAGCTTGGTATTGGTTTCCTGGTTCGGCGCCATGCCGAAACGCTGGTCCAGGGACGCACCGTAACGACCGCTGTAGCGGCGGTTGGCGTTCTGCACATCGGAGCGGAAGGTCGCGCCGATGGTGGCCTCAGTCACGTACAGGCCTTCCTTGGGCGACTGATACTTCAGCTCGGCCAGGGTCACGGTCAGCTGCGGAGCATTCAGCGCGTTGGCGGTCGGGGTAAAGCCCAGCAGGCGTACCGCGGCTTCGGCCTGGGCCTGCAGCTTCGGCAGGATCTGTGCGCCCTGGACGGTAATCGCGCTGGTTTCAGGGTAAAGCCCGCCGCGGGTACCCAGGGTTGGCGACGGACGGCCATCGACCACTTTCACCACCACGGGCTGGCCATGGCCGACCGGCGCGAGCTGAGTGGTGAGCTTAGGTTCCGGGCTGAGTTGTTGCGGACTATGGGCGCAGCCAGCCAGCGTCAAACTGGTCACAGTGATCAAACCGAACAACAGGCGTTGCAACATACTCATTTCTCCAGAAATCAGGCACAGACAGGCCCGCAGTATAGCGGTGCACAAGGACGGCAAACCAGCGCCAGGCATGACTTAGTCAAGACTCAGACAGGTCCCGTACAAGTGGGCTCCTGTAACCTGCCGTTCACTCGCAATACATCATGATGTAACGGCTCAAGGGTATTTTTATCGTCAATGACACATTCAGGTACCTGGTCATGAACTTCCTCCGCTCGTTGTTCGCCCCGCGTCAACAGTTTCGCAGCTTCGCCCTGTTGGACAGCCAGGGACGCTGCCAGGCTTTCAAGCACTGCCTGATGGCCCCGATAGGTGAAGGCTGGGTGGAAATCCAGGAGATTCGCCTAAACTGGCTGCACCAGCCGCTGCCCGCCAGCGCCCGTGTCAGCCCACGCATTGCCCGTGCCCGGGTGCAACCAATGATGGCCACCTGACCAAAAGCCTAATAAAAGTCATTAAACAGGATCATTTCTGCGCGTTTCTTCGTTACAATCTCCCCCCGATTATAAGGACGTCTCCTGATCGGGCCTCGCAGCATCGCTGATGCATCAGCATCAGCTCCCCCGCATTGCCCACAGAGAGCCGCCCACACAGATCGAGTGAAGCCGGCGTGCTTGCTGTTCATCTTGCAAACCACCGCTTTTCGCGCATCTGCAGAGCTGCCATTGCTCGGCCACTGAGCTGTTCGCCCGTTAATGCCACGTGCTCCATGTCGGCATTCACCCCTCGGGCCGGTGCCAGGCTTGGACAGCCCTTTTTTGAGGTTCACGTCTTCAAAAGAGCGTGAAAAAACGGGTTTTCACAACTTCACAAGAGTGTGGCGAGCAAATGAATAGTTTTGCGTCTGTACTGGCACCATTAGCGTCTACAACAGCCCGATTACACAGGACCGAGCACGCCTCAGATACTTGCGCTTGAAGCCTGTCCGCTACGGATTTGGTTGCACAAACGGACTCTCGGCCATAAGTCGAATTGCCTGCCCTGCCCTGACATGCGTTCATACGCGGATCAGGCCCGGTTGGTAGCGTCCGTCGAAGTTGCAAAAAATTGCGAAGATTCGGACATGGCGATCCTGGCCATGAGTGACCTGGGGCATAACGTGAACCGCCCTGTAACTCCTGGCAGCTATGCCGTCAATTTGGTGCTGCAGATTTTGGAGACGCGTTAATGGCGCATAACGAAGCAGTAGACGTCGTATTGGTTGGGGCCGGCATCATGAGTGCCACCCTCGCTGTACTGCTCAAAGAGCTCGACCCCGCGATCAAGCTGGAAGTCGTCGAGCTGATGGATTCGGGTGCCGCGGAGAGTTCCAACCCGTGGAACAACGCCGGTACCGGCCACGCCGGCCTCTGTGAGCTGAACTACACGCCACAGGCCGCCGACGGTTCCGTCGATATCAAGAAAGCCGTGCACATCAACACCCAGTTCGAGGTGTCGAAGCAGTTCTGGTCCTACCTGACCAAGAAAGGCACCTTCGGCTCGTCCAAGTCCTTTATCAGCCCGGTGCCGCACCTGAGCTTCGTCCAGGGCGACAGCGGTGTGTCCTTCCTGAAAAAGCGCTATGAAGTGCTGAGCAAGCACCACGCTTTCGCGGACATGGAATACACCGAAGACAAGGCCAAGATGGCCGAGTGGATGCCGCTGATGATGCCGGGCCGCCCGGCTGACGAAACCATCGCCGCCACCCGCGTGATCAACGGCACCGACGTCAACTTCGGCGCCCTGACCAACCAGCTGCTCAAGCACCTGACCAGCGCACCCGATGCCCAGGTCAAGTACTGCAAGCGCGTGACCGGTCTGAAACGCAACAAGGACAACGGCTGGACCGTCAGCATCAAGGACGTCAACAGCGGCAACAGCCGTGAAGTCGACGCCAAGTTCGTGTTCCTCGGCGCTGGCGGCGCGGCCCTGCCGCTGTTGCAGGCTTCGGGCATCGAGGAAAGCAAAGGCTTCGGCGGCTTCCCGATCAGCGGCCAGTGGCTGCGTTGCGACAACCCGGAAGTGGTCAAGCACCACCAGGCCAAGGTCTACAGCCAGGCTGCGGTCGGTTCGCCACCGATGTCCGTGCCGCACCTGGACACCCGCGTGGTCGATGGCAAGAAGTCCCTGCTGTTCGGACCTTATGCCGGCTTCACCACCAAGTTCCTCAAGCACGGCTCCTTCATGGACCTGCCGATGTCGGTTCGCGCCGGCAACATTGGCCCGATGCTGGCCGTGGCCAAAAACAACATGGACCTGACCAAGTACCTGGTCAGCGAAGTGATGCAGTCCATGGAGCAGCGCCTGGAATCCCTGCGTCGCTTCTACCCTGAAGCCAAAGCCGAAGACTGGCGCCTGGAAGTGGCCGGCCAGCGGGTGCAGATCATCAAGAAAGACCCGAAGAAAGGCGGCGTGCTGCAGTTCGGCACAGAGCTGGTCGCGGCCAAGGACGGCTCCCTCGCCGCCCTGCTCGGCGCTTCGCCGGGCGCCTCGGTGACCGTCTCGATCATGCTGGAACTGATCGAGCGCTGCTTCCCGGCCAAGGCGGCTGGCGAGTGGGCCAGCAAGCTCAAGGAAATCTTCCCGGCCCGTGAAAAGGCCCTGGAAACCGACGCCACGCTGTACCGCAAGATCAACAGCGAGAACAACGTCAGCCTGGAGCTGGTCGAGCAGAGCAGTGAAGCCGAAAGCTACGCTTAAGCCGCGCTCATGAAAAACGCCCCGCTCTCTTGGAGAACGGGGCGTTTTTTTATGGGCTTTTGCTTCCAGTACCTGGCAGATACACCGCGCGGACCGGATCGCGAGCAAGCTCGCTCCTACAAAAGAGCGGGTTTTCAGCCGCGGGCTTTTTCGATCAGCTCGATGTAGTCGGCGGCGTTGCGCTGGTCCTGGATCAGGGCCACGAAGTCCTTGCCGTGTTCGTCCTTGCCGTCCAGGTCGTAGCCGGCCTCGACGAAGAACGCCAGGAAACGCTCGAAATCGTCGATACGCAGGCCACGATAGGCCTTGATCAGCTTGTGCAGGGACGGCGAAGTGGCGTCGGCCGGCTCGAAATCGAGGAACAGTTTGATCTGCGCATCGCCGATCTCGTCACCAATCACTTGTTTCTTATCTTTACGCATTGCCGACTCCAGCTCGCAGACATTTCACGGGGCAGGCAGTTTACCCCCAGGCCGCGTCGGGCCTCAACGCGAGCGTACCGCACCAGTGTGCAGATCGGCCCAGATGTGGCCGTTGGCGTAGCTGAGGAACTGGCAATACACCGTATCGTTGCGCAACAGGTCCATCACCACCCGATACTGGGCCAATGGATAGAACAGCGTGAGGGTCTTGCTCTTGTCGTCGAACTGCGGCTTTTTCAGGCTTTTGCTCTCGCCGTCGAAGTTCACCAGCACCTGGCTGATGGTCGCGCCCTTGTTCAGCGGCTTGCCCTTGAGGCGGATCAACAGCGGCGAGGTGACCGGGATCGGTTGCTGGTTGGACTGGCGCTGGCTGCCGATGACCACCGAGTACTCGGTGACCTGCAGCAGCTGTTGCTGCTCGGGGGCGGCATCACGCAGGGTCAGGTCATCAGGCGGCAGGAACTGCCCGTGCATGGGCGCCGGGGCGGCGGCCAAAGGAAGACTCAGGGTCAGAAGAAGGGCCGCGCTACTGCGAATCGACAGGCTCATGAAGGACTCCATGCAAGGGTGATGCACTCTAGCATGGGTTTTCCTTTCCGCCCTGTAGTCCCTGTAGCCGCTGCCGCAGGCTGCGATAGGTCCGCAGGACCTCNCTCGATCGCAGCCTGCGGCAGCGGCTACAGGAGCGAGGTTGGGCTCAGTCGAACTGGGCGCGCATCCAGGCCTGGTATTCGGCCACGCCCGGCTCACCCTCGCGGGGCGCCCAAGCGGCCAATTCACCTTCGCCGACCGGGCGATAAGGCCCGGCCTTGCACTCGAACATCAGGCTATCGGGCTCAAGCACCACCAGGCCGTGATAGACGCCGACCGGCAGGTCGACGCCCATGCAATCACCACCCGCCTGCAGCACACGCTTGCTCAGCACCTGACCGGCGTCGTCGAAAATCAGCAGGCCCAGGCGCCCCTTGAGCACCAGCAGGGTCTCGGCCTTGTCGTCACTCAGGTGACGATGGGGCGGGATGTAGGTGGATGGCTGCAGCCCCACCGCCATGCGGTGACAAGGCTCCTGCATCTGATGGAAGTTGTGGTGATGACGACCACGGGGGCTGGCCGAGGCCTTTTCGGCCAGCTCGGCAAACAGCGACTGATCCAGAAAGCTCGGCTCGCTCATGATTTACATACCCTTGACGGCAAAGATGCCGGCAGCGTTGCGCCAGTAACCCTTGTAGTCCATGCCGTAACCGAAGATGTAGCGGTCCACGCATGGCAGGCCAACGTAGTCGGCTTTCAGGTCGGGACGGGCCTTGCGGTCGTGGTCCTTGTCGATCAGCACGGCAGTGTGCACCGCACGGGCGCCAGCATGCTTGCAGAAGTCGATGATCGCGCCCAGGGTATGACCTTCGTCGAGGATGTCGTCGATGATCAGCACGTCACGGTCGATGAAGGACACTTCCGGCTTGGACTTCCAGAACAGCTCGCCGCCGCTGGTTTCGTTGCGATAGCGGGTAGCGTGCAGGTAGGAAGCTTCCAGCGGGAATTTGAGATGGGTCAGCAGCTTGCCGGAGAAGATCAGGCCACCGTTCATCACGCAGAAAACCACCGGATTGCGCTCCGCCAGTTGTTCATTGATTTGTGCACCGACTCGGGCGATGGCCGCCTCGACCTCAGCTTCGGTGTACAGGCAGTCAGCCTCGCGCATGATTTGACGGATATGCTCGAGATCAGCGGACATGGCGCTCTCCAGGGGGTGGCAGTTTCGGAAAAGCGAGCAAAGGTACGCATCCGGCCCGGTCAGATCAAGCGTTTCTGGACTAACGTACTTAGATGTCTATAGGACAACACCCTCGGATAGATTAATCTAGGCCGGTTTTTTTGCCCGCCGCCGGAGCCTTTCCCTATGCCCATCCGTGAGATCCGCCATCCGCTGATCCGACACAAACTTGGCCTTATGCGCCGCGCCGACATTAGCACGAAGAACTTCCGCGAGCTCGCTCAGGAAGTCGGTGCCCTGCTGACGTACGAAGCCACCAAAGACCTGCCGCTCGAATCCTATGAGATTCCGGGCTGGTGCGGCCCTGTCCAGGTCGAGAAGATCGCCGGCAAGAAGATTACCGTGGTGCCTATCCTGCGCGCCGGTATCGGCATGCTCGAAGGCGTGCTCAGCCTGATCCCGGGCGCCAAGGTCAGCGCCGTGGGCGTGGCCCGCAACGAAGAAACCCTGCAGGCGCACACCTACCTGGAAAAACTGGTTCCGGAAATCGACGAACGCCTGGCCATGATCATCGACCCGATGCTCGCCACCGGCAGCTCCATGGTCGCGACCATCGACCTGCTGAAAAAGGCTGGCTGCAAGGACATTCGCGCCATGGTGCTGGTCGCCGCCCCCGAAGGCATAGCAGCCGTCGAGAAAGCTCACCCGGACGTGACCATCTACACCGCTTCCATCGATCAGAAACTCAACGAGCACGGCTACATCATCCCGGGCCTGGGCGATGCCGGCGACAAGATCTTCGGCACCAAGCAGAAGGACGCCTGAGCATGCAGGATGAGTTCAACGATCCGCTCTGGCGCCAGGTGCTGTCTGGCGCGCAGATGCTCTTCGTGGCCTTTGGCGCGTTGGTGTTGATGCCGCTGATTACCGGTCTCGACCCCAACGTGGCGCTGTTCACGGCGGGTCTCGGGACTCTGTTGTTCCAGCTCGTGACCGGGCGCCAGGTGCCGGTATTCCTGGCCTCCAGCTTTGCCTTCATCACCCCGATCATTCTCGCCAAGGGCCAGTTCGGCCTGGCCGCGACCATGGGCGGCGTGATGGCGGCCGGTTTCGTTTATACCTTCCTGGGCCTGGCGGTGAAGATCAAGGGCACCGGTTTCATCGACCGGCTGCTGCCGCCGGTGGTGATCGGTCCGGTGATCATTTCCATCGGCCTGGCCATGGCGCCGATCGCCGCCAACATGGCGATGGGCAAGGCCGGCGACGGCACCGAGCTGATTCATTACCAGACGGCGATGATGATCTCGATGCCGGCGCTGCTGACCACCCTGATCGTCGCGGTGTTCGGCAAAGGCATCTTCCGCCTGGTGCCGATCATTTCCGGCGTTCTGGTGGGCTTTGCCTTGTCGTTCTACTTCGGCGTGGTCGATACCGCGAAGATCGCCGCGGCGCCCTGGCTGGCCCTGCCGCACTTCACCGCGCCGGAGTTCAACTGGCAGGCGATCCTGTTCATCGTCCCTGTGGCCCTGGCACCCGCCATCGAGCACATCGGCGGGGTGATCGCGGTCGGCAGCGTGACCGGTCGCGACTACCTGAAGAAGCCTGGCCTGCATCGCACCCTGTTCGGTGACGGCATCGCCACCACCGCTGCCGGCCTGTTCGGCGGTCCGCCCAACACCACCTACGCCGAAGTGACTGGCGCGGTAATGCTGACCAAGAACTACAACCCGAAAATCATGACCTGGGCGGCGATCTTCGCCATCAGCCTGGCGTTCATCGGCAAGTTCGGCGCACTGCTGCAAAGCATTCCGGTACCGGTGATGGGCGGGATTCTCTGCCTGTTGTTCGGTTCGATCGCGGCGGTGGGCATGAACACCCTGATCCGTCACAAGATCGATCTGGGCGAAGCCCGCAACCTGGTGATCGTTTCGGTGACCCTGGTGTTCGGGATTGGCGGGGTATTGATCGGTACCGGCACCGGTCCGGACGACTTTGGCCTGAAAGGGATCGCCCTGTGCGCTATCGTCGCAATTGCGCTGAACCTGATCCTGCCGGGCAACGATGGCTGGAAGAACAAGAAGGCTGACGAGCCGCTGATCTGAGATCGGTGTCAGTCGGAACATCTATCGCGGG